>DAHVAA010000121.1 GCA_027314845.1 Thermoplasmata archaeon
CCCCGTGTCGACCACGAGGACGGGTCCGCTCGTCCGCGTGAGGAGCTCCGCGATCCGCTCCCGCTCCACCCCCGCGAGCGCCGTCGCCTGGGCGGGGTAGCCGAGGCGGCCGAGCGCCCGCAGGGCCGAGGAGGCGCTCGCGATGCCGTCCCCATCGTAGTGGTAGATGATCCGCCAGCGGCGAGGGTGCGCGAGGAGCAGACGCCGCGCCGCCGCGAACTCCTGGGAATACCGGGGATCCGAGACGAAGCCGTCCGGACCCGAGGGCATCACTCCACCTGGAGCGCCGCGCCTGCGGCCGAGTACCGCCAGTTCTCGGGGATCCGTCGGCGTTGCCGGTAGTACCGGGCCAGGCGCCGGATGCGGGACTCCATGAGCGAGAGACCCCGCCGGTTCGCGAGGTCCTTCGGGTGGGTCTCGAGGTGGCGCTGGAGATGCACGACGCGCTTCAGGAGCGCCTGGAGGTCGTCCGGGATCTCGGGGCGGATCCCGGCCTCGCTGAGGACGGCACCGAGGCGCTTGCCCGTGACGACCCGGGCCGACGGGACCCCGTAGGAGTCCCGGAGGGTCTGGCCGACCTGGGCGGCCGAGGCTCCGGACTTCACGAGCTGGACCGCCTGGGCCACGACCTCGTCGGCGGTCGTCGTCACCCACTCCGGCTTCGTCAGCGGATAGGGCCGGTGGGAGCCGGCCTTGCCTTTCCGCCCGGAGTGGATGCGCGACATGGGGAGGCGGGGACACCCGTCCCCTACTTAACCCTTAACGCGAACCCCCTTCCCCCGGCGGGAGCGGGGGCGGAGAATCGGGTCGCGGGATCAGCTGATCCGGTCGGTCTTCGAGACCGATTCGATCAGGAACCGCTTCCCTTCGGCCGGGATACGGTAGCGGACCCGGGGCGGGGTCTTCGCCCGGGCCCCGAACCCGCCGCCTCCCTGGGCCTCGACGAGGCCGTTGCGGACGAGGAGGCCCAGCGCCAGGGGGACCTTCACGTGGTCCTCTTCGACGGCCCAGAAGCGGTGGAGGAGCCGGTCGAGGTCGGTGAGCTCGAGGGCCTGGTCGGGGACCCGTCCCTCGTGCATCGACTCGATGCGGTTCAGCTGCTGAAGGATGGCCACGAGGGTCGCCCGCACCGGGTCGGGTCGGCCGGAGGTCGGCATGCCGCTAATCTACGTCGACTTCCCCTACTTAAATCCCGTCCGGCCGCGGGACCGGATCACTCGATCCGGTTGGTCCGACGGAGCCGCTCGAGGAGGAAGGATTTCCCTTCGGTCGTGATCGTGAACCGCGTTCCGAGGGTCCGGGCCCGGTCCCAGGCGTACTCCTCGTCGGTCCGGCGGCAGGCGAAGCTGTTCCCCACGAGCACCTCGACGGCCCGTTCCACGTCGCGCTCGGAGAGGTCCCGGCGACCGGCACGGAGGAGGAGATGGTGGAGCTCGGCGAGCTCGAGACCCTCGCCCTCGGGCTCCTCCATCTCCGCGCGGTTCAACTGCCGCAGGATCTCGGTGAGCGAGTCGCGGAGGTCGGCGGCGGCCTCCGCCGCGGCGGCATCCATCATCGTCCACGACGGCGGCGGCCCCGGGAGATGAACGTATGCTTCCACGGGGCGCGGGGCTTTTAGGCCGGGCGGCGTGACACTCCGCTCGATGGCGTGCACTTGCCGGAACCCGGCCCGCTGCCCAATCTGCAACACGCCGGTCCGCGTGCCGCTCACGAACCTCGAGAGCTCGGCGGGGGCGGCGATCCTGGTCGATCGCTTCGCCCGCCGCGACTCCTCCACGTCCCGGGAGGGGCTCCGCCGGCTGATCCAGGGGTGGGCGAGCTGCCCGTCATGTGGGCACACGATCCACTTCGAGCACTCCCGCTCGTGCGTGGCGGAAGCGCTGAGCGCGGCGGGGGTGCCGCTCGCCGAACGGGAATCGCTCCTCTCGAAGATCACCTTCCCGGAAGGCTAGGGCGGAGGACGAGGGCATGCCGGCGAAGAAGGAGGAGTTCCTCGTCACCCCGTACGAGGTGAAGGGCCGCATCGACTACGAACGGCTCCGGGAGCAGTTCGGGACGCAGTCGATCACCCCCGAGCTCCTCGCGAAGCTCCATCACATCGCCGGCGGCGAGCTCCCCCCCGCGCTGGCGCGGGGGATCTACTACTCCCACCGGGACCTCCCGGCGCTGCTCGACGGCTACGCGAACGGCAAGCCGTTCTTCCTGTACTCGGGCCGGGGCCCGTCCGGTCCGCTCCATACCTCGCACCTGCTCCAGTTCCAGCTCTGCCAGTGGTTTCAGAAGCGGCTCGGGGTCCCGATGTACATCCAGATCACGGACGACGAGAAGTTCTGGTCGAGCAAGACCGGCATCCCCCGGGAGGAGACGACCCGCTGGGGGTACGAGAACCTCGCCGACATCCTCGCGCTCGGCTTCGACCCGAAGCGAACGTTCACCTTCTTCGACTCGCGCTCGATCGCCGCGATGTACCCCCTCGCGGTCCGGGTCGCCCGGAAGGTGAATTACTCGACCGTGAAGGCGGTCTTCGGCTTCACCCCGAGCACCAACATCGGCCTCGTCTTCTACACCGCCCTGCAGACGGTCCCGGCGTTCTGGCCGTCGTGGGCGGAAGGGCGCGCGGTGCCGTGCCTCATCCCGTGCGGGATCGACCAGGACCCCCACTTCCGCATCTCGCGGGACCTCGCGGAGGGGATGGGGTACCCGAAGCCGGCGCTCCTCCACAGCCAGATGGTGCCCGGACTTCTCGGCGATTCCGTCATGTCGACGACCGGGGACCGGAGCGACAACGCCCTCTTCCTGAACGACGCGCCCAAGGTCGTCGAGCGGAAGGTCCGCAACGCCTTCACGGGCGGCCGGACGACCGTGGAGGAGCAGCGGCGGCTCGGGGCGGTGCCCGAGGTCTGCTCGATCTGGGCGCTCTGGCGCACGCAGTTCGCGGAAACCGAGACGAAGTTCGCCGAGGTGACCGAGGGATGCCGCTCGGGCCGACTTCTCTGCGGGGAATGCAAGTCCCAGCTCCTCGAGCGGGTCCACCGGTTCTACCGCGAGCACGAGGCCGCCCGCGCACGGGCGAAGTCGTGGGCCGAGTCGACGATCATCACCGCCGCGCCGAAGGCCCTGTAGGCCCCGGCCCGGCTCACCCGATCTCAAGTCGGCGGAAGGCGGGGCGAGGAGGCCGCTCCGGCTCCGGGACGGGGCCGGGCGGGGCGAGGGGCGACTCGGGCTCCTCGGGTCCGCCCTGCACGGCCGTGAGGAGCCGGAGCATCGGCCGGAAGAGCGAGTGCTGCGCCCGGTCCGGATCGAGGGTGTACGCCCGCTCGTAGGCCGCGACCGCCTCCTCCTCGTCGCCGAGACTGAGGAGCGAGAGGGCGAGCTCGAGCCAGCTCTTCGCCTCCCGGGCGCTCTCCCGCTCGCCGGCCTCGATCAAGTGGTCGTCCCCCGTCCCGGGGGCCCCCTCCTCGGCGGGGGCGGGACCGCCCGGCGCCTCCCGCGAGAGTACCAGGGCCCGCTCGAACGCCGCGCTCGCCGCGGTCTCGTCGCCGCTCTCGGCGAGGGCGACCCCGAGCCGGTGCCAGGCGACCATGTCGTTGGGCGCGAGGGCCACCGCATGCCGGTAGGCGCTCGCCGCCTCGGTCCACTCTTCGCGGAGCGAGCGGGCGACGCCGAGATGGAACCAGGCCTCGGGGTTCTGCGGGGCGAGCGCGACGGCGCGGGCGAGGGCCGATTCCGCCTGGGTCGATTGGCCGAGGTGGGCGAGACAGGCGCCGTAGTAGGACCAGGCCGCGGCGTTCGACGGCCCCTCCCGGAGCACGTCGCGGAAGACCTGGGCCGCGGCGGTGTAGTCGCGCCGCAGGAAGTAGCGTACGCCGAGGTCGAATCGCTGGCTCACACCCGGTCCCGCCCCCCGAACGGAGCCGACAGGGAAAAGCCTGCCGTCGCGGTCGGGCCGTTCCCGGACCCCGTTCGGAGCCCCGGGCCGCGCTACGCCGGCACACGGCGGCGCGCTTATATCCCTGTGATCTTCGTGAGGGATGAGAGGAATCCCAGAGCCCAGCCCGCTTCGAGCGTCCTGCCCGTCCTATTTCTGCGACGAGAGTTCGCGCGACGAGACGCGCTCTTCGATTCCGAAGCGAACGCGAAACGCGAACCCAAGAGGCGAAGAGAGACATGGCAGACAAGCCCCTGACAAAAGTGCGAGACCTGACGCCGAACTCGAAGCAAGTGAACGTGCTGGCCAAGGTGGTCAACATCGGTGAGCCCAAGGAGGTCATGGGCAAGTTCGGCGACCCGCGGAAGGTCTGTGAGGCCGTGGTCGGCGACGACACGGCGACGATCATCCTGTCGCTCTGGAACGAGCAGATCGGCTCGATCACGAAGGACGAGATCGTGCTCATCGACAACGGCTACGTATCCCTGGTGCGCGGCCACATGCGCCTGAACGTGGGCCGCTACGGCAACCTGTCGAAGTCGACCGAGGCGATCCCTGAGGTCAACCAGACGCTCGACATGAGCCAGCAGGAGTTCGAGAGCGAGCGCCGCTCCTTCGGTGGCGGCGGCTACCGCGACCGGGGCTCCGGCGGCGGCTACGGCGGCGGCGGTGGCGGCGGCGGTGGCGGCCGGTACGGCGGCGGTGGCGGCGGCAGCCGGGAACGGTCCGACTCCTACAAGCGCTACTAGAGCGGGTTCCCCCGCTCGGCGGCGTCCAACCTTTTCCCCGCCCTCTCCGGGGCGGGGCCGCCCTTCTTCGGTCCCGACCGCAGGTCGGCTCCGTCCGAGCTCCGCGATCGGCCGCCGGCGCCCCAGTCTTCGAGGGAGGAGCTGTGGATTAAATAATAGGGGCCGCTGTTCACGCCGTCCATGGTCGACGAGTCCCGTGAGCTGGTCCTCTACGTCCAGTCCAAGAAAGCCATCACGACCTTCTACCGTCCTCCTCCGGCCGCCCAGCGGACCCCGATCGGCAGCAGTCCGGGGGGGGCCCCCGGCGCGGCCGAGGAGGCGCAGTCGGTCGGCGAGCCGGTCTTCTTCCTCTCGGACGACCAGTCCCGCTGCGTCGCGCTGGTGGAGGAGATCGCGGCGAAGCGCGGCTACCACGCGCGGGTCGTCGACATCGAGAAGGTCGGCCGGCTCGAGCGATTGATCACCGAGCACCTGCGCGGGGTCCAGAAGTTCCCGGTCCTGATCTCCCCCCTCGGTCGCCGTCTCGAAGGGGTCGAGCAGTTCACCGAGGACGAGCTCTCGGCGATCATGCCGACCGAGCTGAAGAACGTCCGCGCGTTCTCCTACCTCAAGGTGCGCGGGGGCGACCTCGACCGGATCCGCCGGCTCCTCGAGACGCTCCCCGAGGTCAAGGAGCTCCACTTCCTGACCGGCGATT
>DAHVAA010000122.1 GCA_027314845.1 Thermoplasmata archaeon
GTGTGCCCGAGTGGCCGACTCGATACCGGCCATGCCCGGCGACAGTTCTCATTTTTGATCCGACGTTCGACGTGGGGTAGGGCGAGCTTCTCGTCCGCCGGTCGAGGGGAGGAAGATCCCTCGAGAACCCTTCTCTCTCGGGGTCCGACCCGGGGGTCGGTTCGACCGCTTGGCCATCCCATTCCGGGAGACCCACAATCCGTTCGGCGATCGTCGTGCTCCCCAGCCCGAGCGCCCGACCGGGGCCTCGACCCCCTATCTGGGGTAGTTGAACCGCCCAAGGTGGTGCGGGGAGAGGGATTTGAACCCACGAACCCCTACGGGACCAGACCCTGAATCTGGCGCCTTTGGCCAAGCTTGGCAATCCCCGCGCGGAGGGGCCGAGCGAGGTCGTGGTTAAGATGCTTCCGGGCTGACCGGCGGGCTTCGCGAGGCCGCCGCGGCCGACGCCTTCGAAGGGGAGTGGGCCTTCTCGGTGGTGAGGATCTCGAACGCCTCGCGGACCGTCGCCCGATCGTGCACGATCGCCCGCAGCGCCTTCAGCATCGAGACCGGATGGTCGGACTGCCAGATGTTTCGGCCCATGTCGATCCCGTGGGCGCCTTCGTCGATCGCGTTGCGGGCGAGCTCGAGCGCGGCCCGTTCGCTGTCCAGCTTCGGTCCCCCGGCGACGACCAGGGGGACAGGGCAGCCTTCGACGACCTTCCCGAAGTCCTCGCAGTAGTAGGTCTTGACCAGGTGGGCCCCGATCTCGGCGGAGACCCGGCAGGCGAGCGCCAGGTAGCGGGCGTCTCGCTTTTCGAGCTCCTTGCCTACGGCGGTGATCGCCATCACCGGGATCCCGTATTCCTCGCCCTGGTCGACGAGCTCGGAGAGGTGGACGAGCGACTCGTGCTCGTGCGGGGCCCCGACAAAGACGCTCATCGCGACCGCGCTCACATTGAGCCGGACGGCGTCCTGGATGGACGTCGTCAACGCCTCGTGCGAGAGGTCCTCCTTCAGGACGGTCGCGCCGCCCGAGACCCGCAGGACGATCGGAGTCGCCGCGGTGGGGTCGACCGCGTGGCGCAGGATCCCGCGAGTGAGCGCCAGGGCATCGGCGTGGGGAAGGAGCGGGGTGATCGTCGCCCGGGCGTTCTCGAGACGCCGGGTCGGTCCCATGAAGTACCCATGGTCGACGGCCAGCATGACCGAGTTCGTGCTCGCGGTCGAGAACATCCGATGCATCCGGTTCTGAAGGCCCCAGTCCATGGTCGCGCCTCGGACGAAGGAGGGGCCGACGGCAGTATTAGAGGTTGCCCGAGACCCCGCTCGCCGCCGGGCACTACACGGCGGGCTCGCGACCGGAGGCCCGTCGCGGGACGGGGACCCTCCGGTCCTCCTTGACCCGGTTCAGGACGACCTGGGTGTTCGACCGTTCGACGTGCGGGTCCTGGAGCGCGTGCTTGACGAACCGGTCGAGGTCGCGCCGGTCGCGGAACCGACCGATCAGGAGGGCGTCGTTGTCCCCGGTCACGTCGTAGATCGCGTAGGCCCGGGGGTCCCGGGCGAGCCGCTCCTCGACCTCCCGAAGCCGACCCTTCGAGATGCGGATCCCGACCGCCGCCCAGAGGTCCCAGCCCAGCTGTTCGTCGTCCAGCACCGGGATGTACCCCCGGATGACCTCCTGCGCCTCCATTCGGGAGACCCGGGCGCTCACCGTGGTCGGGGAGACCTTGAGGTGGTGGGCGATCTCACGATGGCTGCGACGGGCGTCCGCATTCAGCTCCTCGAGGATCGCGCGGTCGAGGTCGTCAAGGTTGGACGTCCGGCGCATGAATATTGATACGGGCGGTTGAAGTTAAGTCTGGCGGTCTCAAAATTGGAAGAACGTCCAGTCGATTCGGGGCAGGCTTGATGTATTCGCTGGGGCTAGCAACGTCCGGTGGGTTTCGGTGGCAGCACGTTCAGCGGCGAAGAAGTCGGCGAAGGCGAAGTTGGACGGCGCGGCGATCGTCGAGAAGCTCGAGCGGGACAACATCCGCTGGGTCCAACTGTTCTATACCGACCTCTTCGGCGGGTTCAACCTGGTCTCGATCCCGCGCCACGGCCTCGAGGCCGACATGTTCGAGTCGGGCGTCCCGAAGCTCGACGGCTCCTCGGTCCGCGGCTTCCGCGAGATCTACGACTCGGACATGCTGCTCGTGCCGGACGCCCGCTCGATGGCGACGATCCCGTGGAACCCCGAGTCGGGCGGCACGGTCCGGTTCATCTGCGATGTCCGCGTGGGCGGCACCACCACGCCGTACGCCCATGACCCGCGGGGCGTCGCCCACAAGACCGAAGAGGTCCTGGCCGCCGCCGGCTACGATCACTCCTACTGGGGGCCCGAGATCGAGTTCTTCGTCTTCGACTCCGTCGAGCTCCTGCCCAGCGCGGCGGGCGTGCGCGACGCCTGGAGCGGCGCGGGCTACCTCCTGAACCACGGAGAGGCCCCGTGGCAGGCGGGGCCGATGCAGGCGACGGTCCGGTTCAAGGAAGGGTATCACCGTTCACCGCCGCACGACTCCCTCATGGGGCTGCGCGACGAGATGTGCAACATCCTCGCCGACAACTTCCATCTCGTGATGGACGCCCACCACCACGAGGTCGCCACGGCGAGCCAGTCGGAGATCAACGTCCGGTTCGACGACCTCGTTCCGATGGCCGACCACGTCCAGGACGTGCGCTACGTCATCCGCAACGTCGCGGCCCGGCACGGGAAGATCGGCTGCCTGATGCCGAAGCCGGTCTACGGCGACAACGGCATCGGGATGCACACGAACCAGTCGCTCTGGTCGAAGGGAACGAACACCTTCTTCGATGCCAACGACACGTACGCGGAGGTCAGCCAGACCTGCCGGTACTACATCGGGGGGCTGCTCGAGCACGCGCGGGCCCTCTGCGCGATCACGAACCCGATCACGAACTCCTACCGCCGGCTCGTGCCGGGGTATGAGGCCCCTGTCTTCATCGCCTGGAGCAAGGCGAACCGATCCGCGAACGTCCGCATCCCGTTCTACCACCGGGGCCGGCCGGGGGCGAAGCGGATCGAGTACCGCACTCCCGACTCCGCGGCGAACATCTACCTCACCGAGGCCGCCCTCGCCCTCGCGGGCCTTGACGGGATTCGCCGCAAGATCGAGCCGCCGCCCCCCGTCGATGAGAACATCTACAAGCTCTCCTCCGCGAAGCGACGGGAGCTCAAGGTCCGGGAGCTGCCGGGCTCGCTCGGCGAGGCGCTCGACTGTCTCGAGAGCGACCACGACTTCCTCAAGCCGGCGTTCGCCGACTCGATAATCGAGACGTACGTCGAGCTGAAACGCGAAGAGCAGCTGGAGCTCAACCTGCGGCCCCATCCGTACGAGTTCTACCGGTACCTCGACGTCTAGGGGGCGGGATCCGCCGCCCACGACCAACCCTTTCAAGGTTTCCGAGCTTCGGCTCCGCCGCGTCATGCCCGCCGCCCATCTCTGGTACCATGGCCGGATCTTCACCGGACGGCGGTTCGCGGAGGCCCTGCTCGTCGACGACGACCGCGTGGTCGCCGCCGGGGCGGTCGAGGAGGTTCGCCGGTCCGCCCCGACCGGGACGGAGGTCCACGATCTTGCCGGCGGCTTCCTCTTCCCGGGCCTCATCGACACCCACCTCCATCTCCTCGAGATCGCCCGGATGCGCTCGAGCCTCGACGTGCGGGGGATCCGATCGTTCGGGGCGCTCGCCGAGCGGGTCCGCGCGTGGGGGCGCGACCACCCGCAGGGGCCGATTGTCGGGGCCGGCTGGGAGGCGGAACAATTCGCCGAGGGCCGGACGCCGGACCGGGAGCTCCTCGACCGAGCCGCGCCGGACCGACCGGTCGTCCTGTACCACACGAGCGGTCATTCGGCGCTTGTCAACGGCGCGGCGCTCGCGGCGGTGGGCCTCGAGGCCACTGCGCCCGATCCACCGAACGGGCGGATCGGTCGGCGGCCGGACGGGACCCCGAACGGCCTGCTCTTCGAGGACGCGATGCGGCCGGTCGGCGTGTACGTGTCGGCCGAGCACCCTCCGGACCCGGCGACGCTCGGGTCGGCGCTCGAGTCGCTCCCGGCGCTCGGCCTCACGACGGTCGCCGCGATGAATACCGGGCCCGCGGAGACGCGGCTCTTACGCGCGCTCGCGGACGGGACACGACCGACGCCGCGGGTACGGGTGTACGTCCGCCTCGCCCGTCTCTCGGAGTTCCCGGCGCGCGAGCTCACCCCGCCGGACCCCCTCGGTCGCTTCGGGGTGATCGGCGTGAAGGCGTTCACCGACGGGGTGTTCGGCACCCGGACCGCCTGGCTCTCGGAGCCGTATGCCGACCGGCCCGAGGAGAGCGGGGTTCCCGTGGGGGGCGAGGACGAGCTCGCGCAGGCGATCGCGGATGCCGCCGCGCGGGGGCTCGCCCCGGCGCTCCATGCGATCGGGGACCGCGCGGTGTCTCGCGCACTCAGGCTCGTGGCGCCGTGGATCGGAAAGACGCCCGCCCCGGCGCGCCTCGAGCATGCGGCGCTCACGCCGCCCTCGCTCCTCGGGGAGCTCGACCGGATCCGGCCGGCGCTCGTCGTCCAGCCGGGGTTCGTATGGAGCGACGCGTGGCTCGGGGAACGCCTCGGCCGGCCCCGGGCCCGGTGGGCCTACGCGTTCCGCAGCCTGATCGATCGGGGTCACCTCGTCGCCGGCTCGAGCGATGCCCCGTTCGACCCGCTCGACCCGTTCCGCGGGCTGACCGCCCTCCGACGTCGCCGCGACCCGGCCGGCCGATCGGCGAACCCGGCTCCCGAGGAAGCGCTCTCGGCGGAAGAGGCGCTCGTCGTGTATACGGTGAACGGCGGTCGGGCGCTGGGAGAGGACGACATCGGGCGGCTCGAGCCGGGGGCCCGGGCGGACCTCGTGGTCGCGGACGCCCCCGATGCCGAGCGCACCCTTCAGGGAGGGGCCGCCGGGGTGCAAGAGACCTGGGTCTCGGGACGACGCGTCTACGCGCGCCCGGACGGAAGCGGGGGATAGCGTCTAAACCCCCCCGCGGGCTGACCGGGCCGTGTCCAGCCCGCCCAGCGCGCCCGACCAGAAGGAGTTCTCCCCGACCATGCGCGTCGGCGTGCTGGTCTCGGACTGGAAGGCCGGGCTCTCCCCCGAGCTTCCCGAGGAGGAGCGAGAACGGGAGCTGTACGGTCAGGCGTGGGAGGCGTACCTCGCCGGCGACTACGGCTTCGGTCTCTGGTGCTGGCACGAATGCGACCGCCTCACGAACAACTTCAACGGGAACATCCGGGAAGTGACCCGGGTCGTCGGCCCGGGCCGCTACTTCGGCTTCTCCCACCGCAGGGTGG
>DAHVAA010000123.1:0-250 GCA_027314845.1 Thermoplasmata archaeon
GAGCAACGACTTCGAGCTCGCGATCGCGGTCGCGGTCGTGGTCTTCGGCGTCGCCTCGGCCGAGGCGTTCGCCTCGGTCATCGGCCCCCTCGTCGAGGTCCCTGTGCTGCTCGGGCTCGTCTACGTCGCCCGCGCCAGCCGTCCGTGGTTCGAGGCCCGTCGCTCGCTCTCCTCCTCCCAGTCCCGGCCGGCGGGTCCCCTCGCGGAACGGAGCGCTCCGGCGGAGGTCGACCCGGAAGACCCTGTCTGA
>DAHVAA010000123.1:260-5303 GCA_027314845.1 Thermoplasmata archaeon
TGAGCGCACCGAGCCCCGACGCCGCATCCTTATGGCCCGCGCGCGGCTTCCCGGTCGATGCCCGACAGCCGCCCGCCGCTGACGTTCGTCTCCGACCTCCGGCCGAGCCGCGTCGTGACGATCGAGGGAACGATCGTCTCGCTCGAGCCGACCCGAGAGGTCGAGACCCGAAGCGGGTCGAAGCGGAGGGTCCGGCATGCCAAGTTCAAGGACCGGACCGGCGAGATCACGCTGGTCCTCTGGGAGGACGACGTCGACCGCGTCGCGTCCGGAGAACGGGTCCGGATCCTGGACGGTTGGGTCTCCGACTACCGAGGGCTCCCGCAACTCTCGCTCGGCCGGACCGGTCGCCTGGAGAAGCTCGACGCCGAGCCCCCCGCGTAGGAGCCTTCGGTCCCACTTTGGCGCAGCGCGACCCCGATCGGGAGCCTAGCCGGTCCCCTCGGAGGGCACGGTGTAACGGGCGAACGGACCTTCCATGTACTCGAGGACTTTCTCCTGGCCGAACTGGAGGCCGAGGTCCCGGGCGAGCCGGAGCGTGACGGAGGACTCCCCCGACGTCAGCGGGGGGATCGCTAGGGAGGTCGCGGTCACGGGCACGTGGTGGCGGTCGAGGCACACGAGCACCGCCTCGAAGGTCGGGAACGCGAGCTGGAACAGTCGCAGCTGCAGCGCGACGTCCGGGGGCGGCGGGGCCGCGAGGTAGCTCTTCATTTCGAAGAACCGACTTCGCCCGTCCCAGTAGTCGGGCTGCGCATACACGCCGACCGCGTTGTCGATCAGGATCACCCGGGTCCGAGGGCGGTCGAGGCCGTAGATCGCGCTGTGCCGGTAGGCGTCGATCATTCCCGAGAGCTCCGCCCGGATCCGCTCCCGTTCGACCTCGGTGGGCACGACCGCGGCGTCCTCGCACGCCTCCTTCAGTCGCGTGTCGGCGAGCGCGACCGCACGGGTTCGGCTGGGACGGCGACCGAGTCGGACCTCGTGGCCGATCTCCGAGAGGGTCCGGTCGATCGCCGAACCGACGGCCATCGCGAGAGCCTCCGCCTCCGTGGGCGCGGGCCTTGGGTAGGACCGCCGGACGATCTCGTGGGCCGGCAGGGTCCGGATCTTCGTCATCGGGGTACCGCCGGGGCAGACGCGGGATGGCATCAACTGCGCCCCCTGCGCGGCCGCCCCTGCTTCGGGGGCGAAGCGCCTATGAGCGCCGTGGCGAAGCGGGAGCCACCTATCCATGACGGAGGCGCTCTACCTCACGGATGCCTATCGCACCCGGTTCGAGGCCGAGGTGCTGGACGTCGTCCCCGAGGGGATCCGGCTCGACCGCACCGCCTTCTACCCGTCGGGCGGCGGGCAGCCGGCGGACGCGGGTCGGCTTTCGATGGCCGATGGCGCGAGCGCTCTGGTCCGGGACGTGCGGAAGACCCCGGACGGGATCCTTCACCTCATCGACCCCGCCACCGCGTTCGGCCCCGGGTCCCGGGTCGCCGGGGAGGTCGACTGGCCTCGTCGGTTCGCCCACATGCGCTACCACACGGCGCTCCACATCCTGAGCGGCGTGGTCTTTCGCACGGTCGGCAGCGGCATCACCGGCAACCAGATCAGCGCGGAGCGCGCCCGGATGGACTTCTCCCTTCCCGGCTTCGACCGCGCGCTCGCGGAGTCGCTCATCGAAGGAGTGAACGCGGTGGTCCGGGAGAAGCGGCCCGTGACCGTGCGATTCCTCCCGCGCTCCGAGGCGCTGAAGGACCCCGGCCTGGTCCGGGTGGCGCAGGAGCTGTTTCCCGATGTGGAGACGGTCCGGCTGATCGACATCGAGGGGTTCGATGTCCAGGCCGATGGAGGGACGCACGTCGCCAACACGGCCGAGGTCGGAACGGTTCGCCTCGAGCGGATCGAGAACAAAGGGTCGCGGAACAAGCGGCTCTACCTGACGGTGGAGCCGGTCGCGAGCCCTAGGCCCGACTGAGAGGGTCACCCGTGGGTCCGCCCTCACCGCCCGTCCGCATCCGCGTCTACACTTCCCGGGACCACGCCGCCGTCACCCGTCTCTGGAGGGCGTCGGGAATCGAAGTCGGTCCTTCGGATTCGCGGCGGGAGATCGAGCGGCAGGTCCGACGAGACCCGACGCTGTTTCTCGTGGCGGTCGACGGGCCGCGCGTGGTGGGCGCCGTGCTGGGTCGGTTCGACGGACGCCGGGGCTGGATCCATCACCTCGCGGTCGCGGACGACCGGCGCCGGGTAGGGGTGGGGCGGCGCCTGGTCGCGGAGCTCGAGCGTCGGCTCGGCCAGATGGGGTGCCCCAAGGTGAACCTCCACGTTCTCCGTGCGAACGCCGATGTGGTCCGCTTCTACGAACGGCTCGGCTACCAGGTCCGCGACATCATCTTCATGGACCGATGGCTTCGAGGAGGGCCCGGGGAGCGACCCCGGCTCCACCGGGTCCGGCGCTAGCGGTCGATGAGTGTGAGGGCGGACGGGCCGTAGCGCTCGCCCGCGACCGCGGAGGGGGGAACGGCCGCCTCGATGCGGGCGAGCTCGTCGCGAGAGAGCGTAAGGTCGACCGCGGCGACGTTCTCCTCGAGGTAGCGGAGGCGCTTCGTGCCGGGGATTGGCACGATGTCCGGCCCCCGGTGGAGGACCCAGGCGAGGGCGAGCTGGGCGGGAGAGCAGCCCTTCTCTCGGGCCAGCGCACCCAGGCGGTTGACGAGCCGGAGGTTTCGTTCTAAGTTCTCCGGCTCGAAGCGGGGAAGGCCGCGGCGGAAATCGTCCGCGGGGAGTTCCGCGAGGGAGCGAACGGTGCCCGAGAAGAATCCGCGGCCCAAGGGGGAGAACGGGACGAACCCGACCCCGAGCTCGCGGCAGGCCGGCAGTACCCCGGTCTCGGCGTCGCGGGTCCAGAGGGAGTACTCGCTCTGCACCGCGGTGATCGGATGGACCGCGTGGGCGCGGCGGAGGGTGGCCGGGCTCACCTCGGAGAGTCCGAGGAAGCGCACCTTACCCTCGTCCACGAGGTCGGCCATCGCCCGCACGCTCTCCTCGATCGGGGTCCGGGGGTCGACCCGATGAAGGTAGTAGAGGTCGATCGTGCGCACCCCGAGGCGGCGCCGGCTCGCGTCGCACGCGGACCGGATGTGCTCGGGGGTTCCGTCCACTCGGCTCGGGCCCCCCTCGGTCCCCGGCACGAAGCCGCACTTGGTGGCGAGGAAGACCTTCTCGCGCCGTTCGTGGATCGCGCGGCCGACCAGCTCCTCGTTCGTGTAGGGGCCGTAAATGTCGGCCGTGTCGAGGAACGTCACCCCCAGGTCGAAGGCGCGGTCGAGGGTCCGCTCCGACTCCTCGTCGTCCCGCGTCCCGTACGACTGGGACATCCCCATGCAGCCGAGCCCGACCGCAGAGACCTCGGGGCCGTTACGCCCCAACCGGCGACGCAGCACGGAGCGCGATCCCCGAACGGGCCCTTAACCCCTTGTGGGTCGCGTTCACTGGACCGGCCCGAACTCGAGTCGGCGGAACGAGAGCACCGCGAGCGCGAAGGAGAACACCGCGAGACCGGCGAGAACGGCCCCGGCCGTGAGGTCGCTCGGTCCGAACGAGTGCGTGAACGCATCCCGGACGGTGTTGGCCGCGTAGGTGAGCGGGTTGGCGTAGACGACGGCCTCGAGCGCGGGAGGGGTGGTCGCCGTGACCGGATAGTAGACGGTCGACACGAAGATCAGAAAGTACTGAAGGAGCGATTGGATCGTGAAGTAGAGGTTCGCGGACCGGATGCGACCCCCGATCGCGATGAGAAGGCCGCCGAAGAACGACGCGCCGAGCCCGATCGTTCCGAGGATGACGAGCAGCTCCACGGTCGAGAGCGCCGGTAGCCCGACCAACGGCAGCGCGACGAGCGTGAGGATCCCCACCCCGACGAGCGAGAAGAGGAGCGTCGTCAGGAGCAAGGCCGCGAGGTATTCGTAGCGACGGAACGGACCGGAGAAGATCTGTTCGACCATCGACCAGCGGCGGTCGAGCCAGAAGATCCGGCCCGCGAGCACGGCGCCGGTGATCATCTGGCTCGCGATCATTCCCGGGACGAGAAACGCCACGTAGCTCCCCGAAGCGCCGACGGAGGGGATGAGCTGGTTGAACATCGTACCCAGGATCACGATCAGGAACGCGGGCTGGCCGAACATGACGAGGAGCGTGATCGGGTCGAGGCTCGCGCGGAAGTTCCGCACAACGAGCCGCAGCACCGGGGGCACGATCATGGGTCGACCCCGGCGGACCGGACCCCGACGGGCGGCGACGGCGCCTCCTCGGAGACGAGCGTCACGAACGCCTCCTCGAGCGTCGCCTCCTCGACTGCGATTCGCTCGAGGTCGATCCCCCGGTTCCCGGCCCACCGGGCCACCTCCGCGACCAGGGACTCGGCGTTCCGCGCACGGAAGACGATGAGCGTCTCCCGCGCATCCACGAGCTCGAAGCTCTCTCCATGACCGGCGAGGAGGTCGCGGAGCGAGCCGCGCTCGGCCTCCGAGAGGCTCCGTTCGAACTCGGCTTCGACGGTCCGCGCCCCCCGATAGGCCCGCTTGATCTCGGCCGGCGTGCCCACGGAGACGAGCCGGCCCTCATGCATCACTCCGATCCGCTGGCAGAGGACGTCCGCCTCGTGCAGGATATGAGTCGTGAAGACGATCGAGAGCCCACGGCGGGCGCGGGCCGCGAGGTAGTCGAGGATCCGGCTTCGCGTAAGCGCGTCCAGACCGACGGTCGGCTCGTCCAGGAACAGGAGTTCCATCTCGTGCATGAGCTCGCGGGCGACCTGGAAGCGCCGACGCTCTCCGCCCGAGAGCGCCCAGGGCTTGCGGGCGCGCACCGGTCCGAGCTCGAACAGCTCGAGCATCTCTTCGGCCCGGCTCTTCGCGGCCTCGCGCCCCACGCCCCAGAGGAAAGCGTACAGCCGCAGGTTCTGCTCGACGCTCACGAAGTCGAGCGACTCCGACTGAAGGACGACCCCCATCCGGGCTCGCTCGGCCCGGCCGCACTCTCGAAGGGGAC
>DAHVAA010000124.1 GCA_027314845.1 Thermoplasmata archaeon
CTCGTGATCCTCTTCTCGGTGCTCAGCCTGGTGAGCCTGGGCGGTGGAGAAGGGGTCGGCCTCCTCCTCGGGGTGATCGGGGGTACGTGCAGCATCGTCTTCGGTCCCGAGGACGAGCCGTACGCCCCGCGAACGGGTCCGGGCTCCTCGTCCCCGTACGAAGTGCCCCGCGAGTCTCCGCCGGTAGCGTTCGGGGCCGCGGGGGACCTCTCGAGGGGAGCCTCTCCCCAGGGGCCGTCCGTAACGAGGTACCGGGGGTGCGCGCAGTGCGGGGCCGTCACTCCCGGGGACGCCGGCTTCTGCCCGCAGTGTGGGCGTCCTCTCTAGGGAATCCACACGGCGGTCGCCGCGGCCCGTCTCCTGCGGTACGCTTCCGCATCCCGCCGGGCCGGGGAAGGAGGCATCGTTCTGGCCCCGGCGGGCGAGGCGGGGCCCTCGACCCCCTAGTCCGGCGGTCGGGAAGTGGTCAGCGCGGCGATCGGTCTCCCCTGCATGTGAGCGGGCACGGGCATCTCAAGGCGGGTGAGCAGCGTCGGGGCGACGTCGAGGATCGACTGCTCGGGGAGGCGCCCGGCGCGGCTCGCGTCCTTCGGGTCGTAGAGCACGAAGAACCCGTCCATCGAGTGGACCGAATCGTCCGGGCCCGTGTCGTTCTCGGAAAGGAAGGGCGACGGGTGGCCGATCGATCCGGCCGAGCGCCAGCGCAACTTCCCGAAGTACCCCATGAGGTCGGGGGCATCTCCCCGGACCTCGTGGTAGATCCGGGCGGGGTCGAGGAGCTCCGCGCCGAGGGGCTTCCCGTCGGGGCGGACGACCGACCCGAGCTCGGCCCGCAACTGCTCCGCGAGCCGGGGGACCTCCGCCGGGTCGACGATCCCGTCGGGCTCGCGCCCGCGGACGTTGAAGAAGAGGCGGGCGTAGTAGCCGCCGGCGCCCCAGACCCGGGTGCGGGTCCAGTCGACCGGCACCGACTCGAGCGGTGTGCCGGCCGGGGGCCGCGGCCCCTCGACACGGAGGTAGCCTCGCTCGATCAGCCACTCGTTGATGCCGAAGCAACCGTCCATCGCCTGGCTTCCGTGGTCGGAAGCGATCCAGACGAGCACGTCCTCCGGCACGTCCTCGAGGAACCTCCCGATCTCCGCGTCGAGCAGCGCGTAGTACCGGTCCGCCACGGAGCGATACGGGGAGTCCGGCACGAACCGCGGGTGCGCCTCGTCGAAGAACTTCCAGAAGGCGTGGTGGAGCCGGTCCGGGCCGATCTCGTGGAGCGCGAACAGGTCCCAGCGTTCCTTCTTCCAGAGGTGGCGAGCGACGGCGAAATGGCGCCGGGTCATATCGAAGATCTCGCGCTCGACGCGGTCCCGGTCGTCCGCCCGGAACGTCACGTCGAACGGATACGTTCCCCCCGCGGCGGACTCTACCTCGGGGACCATCGACGCGGGCGCGACGAAGTCGCGGGCGGAGGCGGGGGTGAGAAAGTCGGAGACGTAGACGCCGTTCACCCGGGGCGGCGGGTACCCGGGTGGCATCCCGACCACCGCGACGCGGCGCCCCGTTCTCGAGAGAAGGTCCCAGACGGCCGGCGAGCGGATCGACGCCGACGACGGTGTGTACGTCGTCAGGTAGGTCCCGGGGCGACGGTGGCGAAAGCCGTAGATCCCGAGGGTCCCCGGGTCGACGCCGGTGAACATCACCGCCCACGCCGGGACCGTGATCGGCGGGTCGGTGGAGCCGAGGGTTCCGTGCGGGGAACGCCGGACGATCTCCCGCAGGTGGGGCATTCGGTCGGCGAAGCGCTCGAAGACGAACCCGGCGGGCACGGAGTCGAGCCCGAGGACGACGAGCCGCCGCATCGGGCGACCCGGTGGCTCTCCCGGGATAAAGCCTGAGGGTCGCCGTCGGGAACGCGTCGGTCCGCCCCGGGTCGGGGGGACAACCCCGTTCTATCGGGAGGGGCCGGACGGTCGACGGGAGGTCGTGCGCGCCACCCAGCCGGGTCCGAGCGCGAGCGTGCGCGTCCTCAGGAGGGCGCGGACGTACCCCTCTGGGGAACCGACACTGCGCCACTCCGCCACGCGAGGGTCGACCACGAGGGCTCCGACGTTCGCCCCCGCGGCGAGCAAGCGGACAATGCCGGTCGTCAGTTCGAGTTCGGTCGTCGGAGCTTCCCGCCGCGCGCGCGCCAGCTCGGTGAGGAGCGAGCCGCCGAACGCGTAGACCGCCGTGGCGGCCCAGCGCGAGCGCGGGCGCGTGGGTTTCTCCTCCATGCCCGTGACCTTGAGCTGCCGGTAGCCGCCCTCCCGGCCGGCCGGGCGCCCCTCGACCACGCCGTAGTTCCGCGGGTTCGCGACCTTCCGGACGAGGAGCACGGCGTCAAGGTCCTCTCGCTCTCGGAGCCGGGCCATGGCGGCCGGCAGCTCTCCCGGGCGTCGTTCGAGGAGGGTCCCGTCGGCCGCGTGGACGAAGAACGGCTCGGATCCGAGGAGGGGGGCCGCCCGGAGGACCGCGTCGCCGAACCCCCTCGGGGTCGGCTGGAGGGCGAAGCGGACGCGGCACCGCGACAGGGTCTCGTAGAACCGTGTCGTCTCGGCGAGCCGCTCGCGGCGGGCGAAGCTCCGCTCAAGGACGGTGGGGTCGATGGTGAAGTACTTGCGCGCGGTCGTTCCTCGGTCGTTCCCCCCGACCACGAGGACAAAGTCGCGCACGCCCGCCGCCGCGAGGGTCTCGAAGACGAGGTTCGCGACGGGTTTCAACACCGGGGTCTCGCTGTGGCCCCGGTCGTAGAGGGGAAGGAATTCCTTGCGCAGACCACGGCTCCACGGGAGCATCCGGCTCCCCTCGCCGGCGAGCGTGAGCACGCCCCGCATCGGCTACCGCTCCGGTGGCTCGGGGTCGGTCGTTCGTTCGACCGGCGGTCGGGAGCCCTCGGGCGAACTCCCGACGTCCGCCGGGACCCCGGTCTTCGACGAGGTCGCGCCGTGCCGCCAGTCGACCGTCGGGAAGACCACGGCCTGCTTCGCTTTGAGACGGCCGCGGTACCGGGCGAGGTCGCGGAACAGCTCGCGGAGCACCTCGCGCAGCTCCCGTGTGCGACGATAGCCCATCTCCGCGAGCTTCTCGTGGATGGGACGGTAGTAGTGCTCCTCGAGCTCGACCCGCGGGTTCGGCAGGTGGTCGATCGTCGGGTCGTAGCCCATCTCCCGGCCGACCTCGCGCGTGATCTCCGCGAGCGCGTTGACCGAATACGCCTCGTCAAACTGGTTCACGACCCGGTACTCGCCGGGGCCGACCGGGTGCTCGACCGAGAGGCGCAGCGACTGGATCGAGTCCTCGATCGCGATGTAGCCGCGGGTCTGCCCGCCTTTCCCGTACGGCGTGATCGGGATGCCGAGGATCGTCTCGGCGACGAAGCGGTTGATCGCCGTTCCCCACACGTGGTCGAAGTCGAACCGGGTGAGGAGGCCCGGCGCGGTCATCTCGGGGGTCCGGATCCCGTAGACAACGCCCTGCATCACATCGGTCGCCCGGAGGCCGAAGGTCCGGGTCGCGAACATCACGTTCCCCGAGTCGTGGACCTTGCTCCAGTGGTACCAGCTGCCGGCTTGGCGCGGGAACGGCAGGTGCGGGTCGGTCCGCCCCCGGTACGTCGCCTCGAAGAACCCTTCGGGGATGTCGACGTTCGGGGTGCCGTACTCCCCCATCGTACCCATCTTCACGAGGTGGCAGTCGGGAACCACGTCGCGCATCGCGTAGAGGAGGTGGATCGTCCCGGCGATGTTCTCGGTCTGCGTCCGGACCGCGTGCTCGACGTCGATCATCGAGTACGGGGCCGAGCGCTGTTCGCCCAGGTGTACGATCGCGTCGGGCCGCTCGGACTCGAGGGTGCGTCGGACGAACGCGTAGTTCCCGACGTCGCCCCGGTGGAACGAGATCGTTCGACCCAGGGCCGCACGGACCGTCTCGAGGCGGCGGGAGAACGGCGGGACCGGCACCGCCGACCAGCTGCCGACCTCCCGGACCCGTCGACGGGTTACGAAGTTGTCGAGGCCCGCGACGTCGTGGCCGCGCTGGAGGAGGTGGAGCGCGAGCGGCCAACCGGTGTACCCGTCGATCCCCGTGATCAGTACTTTCATGTCGCGCCCCCGGGGGCCCTCACGAGAATCTGCGCGACGGCAGTATTAGCGTATCGGGCCGGCGAAAGGAGCGGTCCGCCCGGACCTTGGGAACCGATCCCCGGGCGCCGAGCGGCCGGCACCGTCCCCGGGCCGAACGTTCTCCTCCGCGTCGTTCGGTCCGCGAGGTGGAACCGGGAGGGAACGCGGCCGGGTCGCGTCGCCGCGCGCGGCGGGGGACGCTCGCCGTACCGGTCGGGAACACCCGGCGCCCCCCGTCCTCGTCCGGGGAACGGGAGGTACCTCACTCCTCGTGCACGATCGTGCTGCCCGCGATCTCGATGCCGGCGACCTTGAAGGTGAGGCCGAGCGCCTCCAGCGCCCGTCGAACGTCCGTCTGGCGCTCGGGCGCGACCAGGAAGAAGAGGAATCCCCCTCCGCCGGCGCCGAGGAGCTTCCCTCCCAGGGCGCCGTTCTCCTTCGCTACGGCGTAGACCTTGTCGATCGAGGTCGTGCTGATCCCGTCCGACAGCTTCCGCTTGAGCTGCCAGTTCTCGTCCATCAGACGTCCGACCTCGGGAAAGTCGAGGTGTTCGAGGGCCCGTGCGGTCTCGAGGGCGAGGGCCCGCATCCTCTGGTAGGAGTCGAGGTAGTCCTCGATCTGCCCGATCTGCTGGATGTGGATGTCCGCGGCGCGTCGCTCGATCCCGGTGTAGAACAACATCAGGTGCTGGTTCAGGAGCTCGAGCCCGTCGTGGTCGATGCCGAGGTTGTGGACCGAGACCCCGCCGTCCCGCGCAATCTGGATGAGGTTGAGCCCCCCGTACGCCGCGCAGTACTGGTCCTGGACGCCGCCGGGTTCCCGGAGGATCTCCCGTTCGATCCGCACGGCCTCCTTGGCGAGCTGTCGCGGGCCGACCCGCTCGCCCTTCCACGCGTGCAGGGCGTTGAGGGTGCCGACCGCGCAGCTGCTGCTCGAGCCGATGCCGGTACCGCGCGAGGGCATCTGCGTCGCGGTGATCACCTGCACCCCGCTCGGAATCTTGAGGAGGCGCAGCGCCTCCCGGATCGCGCCGTGGGAGATATCGTCGATGCTGCGCTTCGCATCCTCGGTGATACGGTAGCTCACCCGGATCTCGTCGGGGTTGAAGTTCTCGACCACCATCACGTAGATCCCCTTGTTCATCGCC
>DAHVAA010000125.1 GCA_027314845.1 Thermoplasmata archaeon
CGGCTCGCGGCTCACCCGGACCGTGTATCGTTCCCCGGCGACATCAACCGGCCCAGTCGGCTCAGGGTAACGGGCCAGCCAGTTCTCGACCACGACGCGCTCCCCTCCGATCTCGAGTTCGACCCGGGTCGGGGAGTCGCTCACCACTTTCACCGGGACCTTCCGGCCCCCGACCGTGGCCGAAGAAAGGTCGGGCGCGACCTCGACGACCTCGGACCTACCGTCCCGCTCGAGCGTGATTCGCATCGACCCACCTCCGCTGGGCCCCGAGCCGCGCCCGGCCGGCCTGCGCCCACGGGTTCGACCGGCTCGGCGCGAGCGTCGGGGCCGGCGGCGGGGCGCGGAGGGCGCCCACGACCCCGAGCGCGACCGACGTGAGGACGTCCGCGGTCAACCCCCGGTCGACCGACTCGCGGTAGGTCCGATAGACCGCCGGAAAGAGCGCGTAGGAGAGGGCCTCGGCGGTGTCCGCTTGGGGGACCAGCGCCCGGACCTCACCGAGCTTCAGGTCGAACTCAGGGGTCAGGAGGTCGGCCGGACGCCCGGTGATCCGGGGAGCTTCCGCGGTCACTCGCCGGACGAGCTCGGGGTCGAGCGGGCCGGGGGCGGCGCCGTAGAGGCCGCGGACGTAGTCCCGCACTTCCCGCGTGATCTCCCGATAGCGAGCCCCGAGGAGGACGTTGATCACCGCCTGCACCCCGACGATCTGGCTGGTCGGGGTCACGAGCGGAGGGTAACCGAGGTCGGCCCGAACGCGGGGGACCTCCTGGACCACTTCCGTGAGGCGGTCGAGCGCGTCCTGGTCCCGCAGCTGCGAGAGGAGGTTCGAGAGCATCCCACCGGGGATCTGGTGCGTGAGGATGCCCGGGTCGGTCTGCAACGACCTCAGGTTGAGCAGCGGTCGGTACCGCTCGAGCACCCCGCGGAAGTACTCGCTGAGGTCGGCGAGCGCCTCGAGGTCAAGGTGCGGGTCCGCGCCGCTCCCCCGCATCGCTCCGACCAGCGCCTCGGTCGGGGGCTGGCTCGCCCCACCGGCAAAGGGGCTCAGCGCGGTGTCGATCGCGGTCGCGCCCGCCTCCACGACCGCGAGGCACGTCATCGCGGACATGCCGCTCGATGAATGCGTGTGCACGACGACTGGCAGTCCGACCTGCTGGACGAGCGCGCGAACCAGCGCGGCGCCCTCGTGCGGCGGCATGAACCCGCCCATGTCCTTCACGCAGAGCTCGTCCGCGCCCATCTCCGCGAGCTGACGGCCGAGCGCGACGAACGCGTCCAGGGTGTGAACGGGCGAGGTCGTGTAGCAGATGGTCGCTTGGGCCCGGGCGTCCGTCCGCTGCACCGCGTCGAGCGCCGTGGCCATGTTGCGCGGGTCGTTCAGTGCGTCGAAGACTCGGAAGATATCGACACCCTGGCGCGCCGATTCTTCGACGAACTTCCGGACGACGTCGTCCGGGTAGTGACGGTACCCGACCAGGTTCTGCCCCCTCAGGAGCATCTGGAGCGGGGTGCGGGGCATCGCCCTCTTGAGGGCGCGCAACCGTTCCCACGGGTCCTCGCGGAGGTAGCGGAGACAGACGTCGAAGGTCGCTCCGCCCCAGACCTCGAGCGATCGGTACCCGATCGCGTCCAGCCGCTCGGCCGCGGGCAGCATGTCCCGGGTCCGCATGCGGGTGGCGATCAGCGACTGGTGACCGTCCCGGAGGACCGTCTCGGTGATCCCGACCATCGATCGACCGCCGTGCCTCTACAGGGGAACGTTCCCGTGCTTGCGCGCCGGCCGGTCGTCTCGCTTCGAGGAGAGCATGCGCAGTCCCGCGACCAGCCGAGCCCGGGTCTCGGCGGGGTCGATGACGTCGTCGATGTACCCCCTTTCCGCGGCCAGGTACGGGTTCAGGAACTCGCGTCGATACTCTCCGGTGAGCTTCGCGCGGAGCGCGTCCCGCTCGGACTCCTTCGCTCTGTCGAGCTCGCGGCGGAAGAGGATGTTCACGGCGCCTTCTGCGCCCATCACCGCGATCTCGGCGGTGGGCCAGGCCAGGTTGAGGTCGCCGCCGAGGTGCTTTGAGCACATCACGTCATAGGCGCCACCGTAGGCCTTGCGGAGGATGACGGTCATCATCGGCACGGTCGCGTCGGCGTATGCGTAGAGGAGCTTCGCCCCATGGCGGATGATCCCGCCGTGCTCCTGGGCGGTCCCGGGAAGGAACCCCGGCACATCCACGAACGTCACGAGCGGCAGGTGGAACGCATCGCAGAACCGCACGAACCGGGCCGCCTTGGTCGACGCGTTGATGTCGAGCGTTCCGGCCAAGACCCCGGGGTTGTTCGCCACGACCCCGACCGGACGACCATCCAGGCGGGCGAAACCCACGAGGACGTTCATCGCCCAGTCGGCCTGGACCTCGAGGAACGAGTCCGTGTCCAGTACCCGGTCGATCACCCCGTGGGCGTCGTACGGGGCGTTCGCGTCCTCGGGTACGAGCGTCGCGAGCTCCTTCGCCGCGGAGTCGGGGGGCGCCTGGGCCGGTCCCGCCGGTGGGTCCTCGAGGTTGTTGAGCGGCCAGTAGCCGAGCAGGCGGCGGGCGAGCTCGATCGCTTCGCGGTCGTTCGCGACCGTGAAGTGCGAGACCCCGCTCAGCTCGGCGTGCGCCGCCGCCCCGCCGAGGGCCTCCATCGTCACCTCCTCGCCGGTGACCGCCCGGACCACGTCGGGTCCGGTGATGAACATCTGACCGGTCCCCTTCGCCATGATGACGAAGTCGGTGAGCGCGGGGGAGTAGACGGCGCCGCCCGCGCACGGTCCGAGGACGAGCGAGAGCTGCGGGACGACCCCCGAGAGGATCACGTTGCGGTAGAAGACCTCCCCGTAGCCGCCCAGGCTCAGGACCCCTTCCTGGATGCGGGCACCTCCGGAATCGTTGAGGCCGACGATCGGGACCCCGGCCTTTCGAGCGGTCTCCATCACCTTCACGATCTTCATGGCGTGCGCCTCCCCGAGGGCACCGCCGAAGACCGTCGCGTCCTGCGCGAAAGCGCAGACGGGCCGGCCGTCGACCTCGCCCCAGCCGGTCACCACGCCGTCGCCCGGCACCCGCCGCTCGGCGAGCCCGAACGTGTCGACCCGGTGGGTGACGAACGGGTCGAGCTCGGTGAAGCTGCCCGGGTCGAAGAACGATTCGAGCCGCTCGCGGGCCGTGAGCTTGCCTGCGGCTCGGTGGCGCTCAAGCCGCTCGGCGCCTCCGCCCTCTCTCGACTTCGTCTTGAGAAGTGTCCAGCGGTCGAACGCCTCGCTCATGGGACCTCCTCCACGCGAAGGTCGCCGGCTCTTATCGCCATCCGCTCCCCCCGCTCCTCGACCCAGAGCGCTCCGTCCTCGGCGAGTCCCACGATCACACCCACGGGGCGCCCGTCGAGCGAGGCTGGCATCCCGACACCGTGCAGCCAGGACCTACAGCGGCTCCGGACCTCGCCCGCGCGTCCCGGGTCGCGAACGGCGCCGGCGGCGTCCAGCGCGGCGCCGACCACGATCGGTTCGAAGTATACGGGGTCGAGCCCCGGGCGCACGAGCTCGGTGAGCACCGCGGCCCGGTCTTGTAGCTCGGGAGCGAGGGCCGCGCGATCGACCGCGACGTTGAGCCCGATCCCCACGACCGCCGCCGAGCCGAGGCGGGGGGAGCCGACGCGGTCAACCAGGATGCCGGCGAGCTTCCGGGGCGACCCCCGGCCACTGACCACGAGGAGGTCGTTCGGCCACTTCACGCGAAGGGGAAGTCCGAACCGCGTGGCGAGCGACTCGGCGAGGTACGCTCCGACGGCGAGGGGGAGGAGGCCGGCGTTCGCGTCGTCGGTGGTGGCCACCACGAGGGAGAGGTAGAGGCCACCGACCGGGGACTCCCAGACATGGTCGGCCCGGCCACGTCCGGCCCGCTGGCGCCGCGCAACGACGAACGTCCCTTCCTCGGCGCCGGCCCGTGCCAGCTCGATCGCCCGATCCTGGGTGGACGGCAATTCCTCGTACCACTCGCGCGGTCCCGCCAAGCCGTTCCCTCGGGGCGGAAGAACCGGGCTTCGGTCTTAGTGTTTCGCGCGACCCCCGACCCGGTCGCCCCCGCGACTATATCCGCCGCGGACGCTCGGGAGGGGGGTCACGGATCATGAGCTGTGTGGAAGGCCTGTTGGCCCAGATCGCCCCCGAGGCGCAGACCGAGGTCCAGCGCCGCCTCTCGGGGCTGTTCGGTGGGATGCTACGGCACTACCTTCCTCAGACCTGGGTCTTCGTAACCGAGGACGGCACCGCCTCGCTGCACGTCGACGGTCGCGGATTCGTCGCGGCCCACGCCGGTGCGATGGGTCCGGCCGACGTTACCGTTGAGGTGGGCCACGAGCGGCTACGGGCGGCGCTGACGACCCGACGCCGAGACAGCGTGGGTCCCGGTCCGCTGAACGTGACCGCGCACACGGCGAAGGGAAAGGCGGCCTACGGCCTCCTCCACGAGCGTCTTGGGCTCTGAACCGGCGGGGGACCGGCCCGTGTACGCCGCCGACCCGGTCGACATTGCGGACGACAGTGGCCGCCCGGCGCGCCACGGCGAGGACGAGCGCCGAGGCCGTACGCGACGGCGTTCCGCCTCGGCTACCCCAGCCCGCCGCCCGCGTCCCTCGGTAGGGCTGGCCGCGCTCAGGCGAGGTCGCGGAGGCGGCGGACCATCTTCACCACGGCCCGCACCGCGCTCCCCGCGTTCTCGATGCGGTCCTGGGCCTGGAGACGGGTCTCCCCCGGCCCCGAGATGCCGAGGCCGACCGGTTTTCCGTACTCTACGGAGAGGTCGGTGAGCTTCCGCGCGGCCTGGTTCATCACGACCTCGTCATGCTGGGTCTCGCCTTCGATCACGGCCCCGAGCGCGACCACCGCATCCACGTCGGACCGACCGAACAGGACCTTGACCGCGAGCGGCATGTCGTAGACCCCCGGCGTCTTCACGACCGGCCCGAGCGTCGCGCCGAGGAACTCGACCTCTTCCTTCGCCCGCTCCAGCATCAACAGTGTCACGTCGTAATTGTACTCGCTCGCGACCAGTGCGACCCGGACTCCTCTTCCTTCGCTCGCTGCTTTCGGCATGGTGATTCCTCCGTTGGTGGGTGTTCTCCGTCAGTGGCTCCGCCGCACAGGCCCCACGTCGGGGAACCCCTGGCGCAGTCCTTCGCCCGCGCGACGGGCGAGGTCCTGAGGGCGGAACAGGAGCGCGAAGGCGTTGAGGGCGTGCTCT
>DAHVAA010000126.1 GCA_027314845.1 Thermoplasmata archaeon
CAACATGAGCTGGCTCCCCACGAGCGCTTCGGGCGCCTTCAGCACCTACCTACCTCCGCTCGGCGCTCCGTGGGCCACGCAGTACTCCGTGCAAGGGTTCGCCGACGGCTACGCCGAGTTGAACGGCACGGCGATCACCGGTACGACGACCGGCTATTCGCTCGCGCTGACCAAGCTTTCGAACCCGACCGCGCCCGGGTCGCTGCGAGCCCCGCTCTATGCCTTCTCGAACGCGCAGGCGCTGAGCCTGTACACCAACCTCACGGGGGCCACGGGGGTGCCGTACACCTTCAGCAACCTGCTCGTCAACACGAACTTCTCGTTCAACCACCTGAACGACTACCTCTACCCGACGTTCGAGGTGTTCATGACCCAGGGCGTGACCGCCCCGATCGCCGTGAACAACGTCGCCCAGGGCCCGAACTCCCCGCTCGGCACCTTCTACCAAGTCGACTACAACTTTCCGTCGACCGGGGTCCTGATGCCGGCGCCGTCCATCATCGGTAGCTTCGCCAACCTGACGGCCCAGATCAACATCTACGGCGGCGCCGGGGATCTCGTCACGAACGAGACGTCATACTCCGTGGCCAACGGTTTCGGACCGATGACGGTGCTCTGGCAGGACACGAACGCGGTCGCCATCCAGGACAACTCGACCTTCGGCGGCCAGGGTGTCTACGTCGGCGACTCGATCGGCACCATGGTGTCGCAGGAGACGGTCTCTGGCGCTACTGGGGTCCAAGACATCGGATCCTCCCACACGACCGTTACGGGTCTCACGGTCAGCCAAGGCGCGCTCGGGATCCTGGCCCTCGGCAGCTCCGACGCGACCTACACCTGGGTCAACGTCTCGGGGAGCGAGGGGATCCTCGCAGGTGAGGACTATGGTTCGGGGGTTCAGTACGACCACTACTACGACCTGCCCGGGACGATCGGCCTCACCATCAATGAGCTGAACGTGACGCTGGGCGGGTTCGGCTTCAACATCACGTTCTCGTCGCAGACGACGGTCAACGCCCTCTCGACCTACGGCGCGGGCTCCTACGCCTCCGGCGGCGGCACGTTGGACGGCACGTTCGGGACCAACTTCAACGGGATCCGGGCCTACGGAGGTAGGTCTTGGGGCGTCGACATGTACAATGCGACGTACACGAACTACACGAACTACGTCGTCATGAATGCCGTCGACCTCGCGTCGGCCTGGGACGAGTCGAGCTACACGAGCGTGAACGGGTTCACTCAGGAGAACTACACCCTCGGGGTACTCTCCGGTAGCAACGGCGGGAATCTCTTCGACACGTCGTTCAGCAACGTCAACATCCAGGACGCGGGGCCCGGTATCGTGCTCGACTCCCCGACCGCGACGACCTTCACCAACCTGAACGCGTCCAATATCTCCGGCGCGTACGTGTACCTTCCGAGCTTCGGCTACGTCAATGCCTATGCCGGGGTCGACCTGTTCGACGCGGCGGGCCTCACGCTGACGAACATCGTGGGCTACGGGGCGACCGCGGTATGGGTCGACGGAGGGAGCGCGGTCACGGGGAGCAACATCCTGGGCACCGCCAGCATCGGCTGGTTCGCGGTCGAGCTCGACTACGGTTCCGGGGCCACCTTCACCGGGCTTTCGGCCTCGGAGAACTCGGGGGCGTTGGCCGCCATCCACTACAGTGACATCGCCGTCACGGGAATGACGGGGACCAACGGGGGGCAATCGGTCTATGTCGATTACTCCTCGAACGACGTGGTCACCGACGGGACGTTCACCGCGAACCTCGGATATCCGGGGGTCCGCGCCAGCGACAGCAGCCAGGTCCGCGTCTCCAACCTCACCGCGACGGGGCTCGGGATCGCGGTCGTCATCGAAGGCGGTGGCTCGAACGTCGTCACGAACGTGACCGCCTCGAACGACTCGGTCGCCGTCTACGACTTTGGCTCGACCGGCGACCAGATCAGCGGGATCACCGACTCGAACGCGACGGCCACGGATCTGTTCTCTAGCTACGTCTACTCCTGGCTCGACTTGCCGTTGGCCGCCGTGATCACCGGTCGGGGTACCGGGCTCGAGGTGAGCGACGTGACCGCGACCGGAATCGGCGCGGCGATCTTCGACGAGGGCTCGATCTCGGCCACCGTCTCGCAGGTGACCGCGACGTCGGACCAGTATGGTCTCTTCCTGAACGGAACGTACAACGGCTTGTTCACCGCCATCAACGCCTCGAACGACTTCCAGGGGATCCTCGCCGAGGGCGGACCATTTTATCCCTACGATGCGGTGTCCAATTCGTTCACCAACAGCGTGTTCGCGCAGGATACGAGCTACGGCGTCTACTTCGGGAACGGGGCCTACGACAACACGGTCTGGAACAACCAGTTCGTCGGGGACAACGGGGCAACGAGCACCTACAACGGGGCGCACATCCAGGCGTTCTCGCTCGATAGCAACTTCTTTGACGTCTGCTCGGGCATCTGCAGCACCGGGATCGGGAACTACTGGGCCGATTGGCACACCTACGGGTCGAACGGCCTCCTGGCCCCGTACCCGATCTCGGGCTCGGTCTACGACAACTTCCCGCTCGGTCCCGCGGAGACGTTCTCGGTCACGTTCACCGAGTCGGGCCTCGCGACCGGCACGGCCTGGTCCGTGACGCTGAACGGAGTCACCGAGAGCGCGACGACGGGCTCCCTCGTCTTCGCGATCCCGATCGGCAGCTACTCCTACTTCGTGGGAGGCGTGGCGGGCTTCACCGTGAGCCCCGCGAGCGGTACCGTCGTGGTCTCGGCCGGAGGGGCGACCTACTCGGTGCCGGTGACCTTTGCGGCGACCCCGTACGCGGTGACGCTGAGCGAGGGCGGGCTGGCTTCGGGAACGACCTGGTCGGCCACGGTGGGCGGCCAGACGCAATCGACCTCGGGGACCTCGCTCGTCTTCTACCTCGCCGACGGTGCGTACACGTACTCGTTCGGGAGCGTCTCGGGGTACAACCTCGCGGCGAACTCGAGCGGCACGCTGACGGTCTCGGGAGCGCCCCTATCGGTGGCCGCGAGCTACTCGCCGACGAGCACCCCCTCGCTCGCGTCGACCTCCGACCTCAACAACTACTTCGCCGTCGCGCTCGCGATTGCGATCGTCGCGTTGGTGGTCGCGCTCCTGGCGTTGTTCCTGCGCCGCCGGTCGAAGCCGAGCGACAACCCGCCGCCGGCGGCGTGGAGCCCGCCGCCCGCCAGCAACTCGCCGCCGTCCACGGGCGGATCCTCGACCAGCAGCTGGAGCGAGGGCCCCGCGGGGAGCTCGGGATCTCGGTAGCGCCCACCCCCGGAGGAGCCGGACGAACCCTTTCTCTTCCCCCCGGCCGTCGGCCGGGGGGATGGATGTTTCGATCGGTTTCGGCGCGCCGAGTTTCGGGGCCCGTGAGTTCGGGACCCCGTGGGGACGATTCCGCCGCGCTCTTTGAGGGGGAGGGATCGCGGGCCGACCCTCGGGGATCACTCGGGAGCGGGATGGGGGGTGGCGGCGCGCTCGTAGAGGTGGACGCGGTCACCCCATTCGTCGTGGGGACGGAGTCCGAGGCGCCGGTACTCCCGGCGCAGGGGCTCGGTCGAGGGAAGGAACGCCTGCCACGCGCTCTGCCCGAGTTCCCGACCGAGCGATCCGAGGGCCGGTAGGAGCGAGGCCGGTTCCCCCCGAAGCGGAACGGCCCACATCACCGGCGGATCGTTGTGCCAGCGAGGCGTGACCCCGGCCGCGAGGCCCGGACCGACGAACAGCTTCCCCTCCCGCGCCCATCGCTCCACCACGGCCGCGTCCCAACGGCCGAACCGGCCCCCTTCGGATCCCGGCAAGAGGTCGAGGCGTCCGCTCGCCCCGGCGACCCACTCCGCCGGTCCTGGGAACCGGGCGCCCGCGGGGGCCGGGGCGAGGAGGGAGGGTCCGGGGAGGTCCGTCGCACCGACCCGCAGGGTCAACTCGAGGACCGGTGCGAAGCCGGCCCGCCGGAACAGTCGGCGCGACGCGAGGTTCTCCTCCTCGATCACGGCCCGGAACTCGCGGACGCCCTCGAACTCGGCCGCGGCGATCACGGCGGCAAGAAAGCGTCGGCCCAGCCCCTGCCCCCGTTGGGCGGCCCGGACGCGCACGCCGCCCACCCAGGCCTGCCCGTCGCCGAGGTCCTCGAGGCGGCAGAAGGCGACCCACTCGTTCCGTTCGCGTCCGACCCAGAGCCCCCCCCGTCGGATCCACGCCTCGATCCCATCGAGAAGGTAGTCGTGGGGGTCCGACTCCGCGAGGAACGACCGCAGCCGGGCCAGATCGTGTTCGGGATCGACCCGGACCGCCTCCATCGTCGCGGACCCTCCGAGCGCGTTCCTGCGGGAGGGGCACTCGACGCTGGACGATGTCGTTTGCGCTCGGACGCGTGGCCGCGGCTCGCCTCGGCGCGAGGACGACCGGGATCGGGCCTACTTCCACCGCGTGAGGATCTGGTCGCGGCTGAAGGTGCGCCGGCTGAGGTTGAACAGCACGAGATCGGCCACCCCGAGGACGCCCGAGACGTAGGCCAGGTGGGTCGGGTCGAGCGGCAGGAGGCCGATCTCGGCGACGATGTACAGCAGGATGAACGGCAGGAAGATGATCCCGGCGGCCTGCTGGGCCGACCGGACGTCGGCCACCCGGGCCGAGATGAGGACGGAGACCTCGATCGTGAAGAGGCAGGCGAGGGGGGTCAGGACCAGCAGGAGGATGGCGATCTGAACGTTCGGGAAGTAGGGGGAGCGGAACTCGGAGCGCGTCAGCCAATCCGTGAGCGCCATGTAGAGCCCGCTCCCCATCCAGATCGCGGAGATCACCGGGACGAACGCGGCGAGGGACTTTCCCAGCAGGATCTCCCGGTCGGTCGTCGGCGTCGAGAGGAGCGGCTCGAGGCTCTTCTCGACCTTTTCCCCGACGATGCTGTAGGAGGCGATCGTGGTCGGGATCGTCGCCGCCGCGATCACGAACCAGAAGCTGAACGCGTCGATCAGATTCCCGAGAATCGCGGTCGGCATCCCCCCCGGCCCCGCCCGCCCGATGATGTAGTGGAGAACGAAGGGGAACCCGAGGGAAACCCCGAGCGGGTAGGCGATGACCGCGTAGAGGATGCTTCGCCGCCGGCGCAGGATCCCGAGGTCGTGCCGGGCG
>DAHVAA010000127.1 GCA_027314845.1 Thermoplasmata archaeon
GTGCGAGCCGGAAGCCCGGATGAAGATGACCGGCAACGAGCTTCGACGCACGAAGGACCGGGTTCGACGGCCATCGGTGTCCATGGAAGACCCCGACCCCATCCCGGACGACCCCGCTCGCCGGGTGCACGCGCACCTCGCGCGGAAGGTGGCGGACGATCCCGACGTCGTGGTTCCCCAGGACGAGTTCCACCTCGAGACCCTCCTCGAGCAGGGCGCCGAAGAAGTCGAAGATGACAGGCCGCAGCGGCGGTGGGGTCCCCACGATGGGATGTTTTGCATCCCCGGCGATGAGGAGCCGACGGGCTCTTCCCCCTCGCGCGAGACGCAGGAGCGCATCCGCCATCGCCCGGGCCGAGGCCTCCGGGGGGCCCTGCGGTCGGTCGGCGCGGCTGCCGAGGCCGAGGTGGACGTCGGAGACGACCAGCGTTCGGGCACGTGCGCCGCCCTCCGGGTCGAGGAGAAGGGCCGGCGCGTCCGGGATCGGTCGAAGGGCGGCCACGCGCACGCGCCGAGGACCCGCCGCCAGCGGAAGAGGCTTCGCGACGCGGCTGGCAGGCGATAGCGACTTGGCGAAGGAAGCCGGGGCCCCACTGCAGAGGGGGGGTATGGACCATGACCCACTGCAGAGGGCCTCGGTCGCTTCGAGAGAAGCAGACTCATTGTTTTATATAGAAGCGGTAGTTAAATTCCTTGGGTACGAGGGATGCCGCAGAAGCGGGAGCGCTGGATCGAGGGGATCCGTTACCTCCTCGAGCGGGCCGGGTTTTACGTCGCCGACACCCATGGGGTCCGGCCCTCGAGCTTCGACCTGGCGGCGCGCCGGGACGCGACGCTCCTGCTCCTCAAGGTCCTGAAGAACATCGACGCGCTCGACGCCGAGGAGGCGAACCGACTCGCCGAGCTCGGCCGCCTTTTCCCAGCGGTCGTGCTCGTGGTCGGACAGACCTCGGGGGTGTCGGAGCTCGAAGCGGGGGTCGTGTACACCCGCTACGGGGTCCCGATCGTCACCCTGGAGACGCTGCAGGAGTACCTCGAAAAGGCGGTCCCACCGTACCTCTACGCGAGCCCGGGCGGGACCTTTGCCCCCGTCGACGGCGACCGCCTCCGGGAGCTCCGGATCGCGCATGCCCTGTCGCTCGGCACGCTCGCGGCGGTCGCCGGGGTTTCTCGACGGGCGATCCAGCTCTACGAGGATGGCGCCGGAGCCGAGGTCACGGTGATCGAGCGCATCGAGCGGTACCTCGGCGAGCCGATCGTCCGTGCGATCCAGCTCTTCGAGATCCCACGGGCGCCTCCCGGGTCGGCCACCGAGCCCGACTTCCCACCGCCGCGCGCGGCCGGCGACCGCCCACTGCCCGGGACCGGGGACCCCTGGCGCGACGACGTCCTCGAACGATTGGGGGATATCGGTCTCGAGGTCACCGTGACCGCCCGTGCCCCGTTCGACGCCCTTGCCCGGACCCCGGACATCCTGCTCGCGGCGCTCGGAAGCCTCCGCACCGCGCTGCACCGGGCCGAGGTGCTTCACGGACTTGCCCGCGTGGCCGAGGGACACGCGCTCTTCGTCGTTCGGGAGCAGGTCCACCGTCCCTCCATCGCGGGGCTGCCGATCCTGAGCATCTCGGAGCTGCGTCGCCACCGAGATCGGGACGACCTGCTCGAGGATCTCTCCGAGCGGGAAAGCCCGTGATCTCCGCCGAGCTTCCGGGACCGACCCTTTTGGTCGCGCCGGTCCGGGGGCTCTTCCTCGAAGCGGAGCGGACGCTCGAGGCCCTGCGCGCCTTTGGCCCTGTGACCGTCGGCCTCGGCATCTCCTCGGAAGAGATGCGCGGACTCGAGGACTACTTCGTTCGAGCCGAGGCCGAACCGGTCGTTCCGCTCACCGCCACCGAATCGAGCGAGGTCCGCGGCCTCGTCCGGTTCGGTGAGGTCCGGGTCCCCAACCCGTCGTTCGTGGGGGTGCTCCGCTGGTGTGCGGCGGGCGGGGTGCCGGCCCAGCCGCTCGACCCGAACGACGAGCGGTCCGCGTCGCTCTTCACCGAACACATCGGGTACCTCGAACTGGTCCGACGCACCGTGCGCGAGCGGAGGGTCGCGCGGAGCCCCCCGGCCGCATCGACCGCGGATGAGTTCGCGCTCGCGTGGGACGGGGAGGTCGCGGGAGGGCGCGGCTCGAAAGCGTTCTCCCGGGCGCGCGACCGGCACTTCGCCCGCGGTGCGGAGCGGCTTCGCGCCTCCGACGCCCGCATCGCCCTCGTCGTAGACCGGGAGCGATTCGAGGTGGTCCGGGACCTTCTCGGCCGCGGGGTCCCGAGCGAGATGGACGACGAGTAGGCGCGCCCGCTCAGTCGGAGCGCGCGAGGATCCGGTCGAGCATCGCTCTGGCGTCCCGGCGGAACTGGTCGAGGCTCCCCTCGTTGACCAGCATGCCGTCGGCGAGGGCGAACGCGTTCCCGATCCCCCACTTGAGCTCCCGACGGTCGCGGTCGTAGTACTCCTGGAGGTCGACCCCGTCGTCCGTGCGACCTCGCGAGGACATGCGACCGTGCCGGGTCTCGGGGGAGGCGAAGATCCCGAGCACGAACAGGTCGCCGAAATGATGACGGAAGACCGTGACCTCGTCGTCCGAGCGGCAGCCGTCGACGAGCATCCGGGTCTCGGTCAGCTTCGGGAGCGCCCGTTGGGCCCAGACCCCGGCGCCGTGCTTGGCGCGCTCCTCGGAGGCGACCCGGGCCAAGTTCGGGTTCGTGAGCCCGAGACCTCGCCGTCGTGTCTCTTCCCGCACGAGGTCCCCCATCTTGAGGGTGGCAAGGCCCATGGAACGAGCCACCCCCAATAGCTCGTCCTTGCCCGAGCCGGGCATTCCCACCGTCACGATGAGTTTCATAGCGACTGCGGGGGCTCGTCGGTGCCTTCCTTCTTCGCCGCCGGGGCGGTCGCGGTGAGGTTCGCCGCGACGTCGTGCTCCGTGACCAACTGAAGGCGGTCGGCGCGCTGACGGTACGACGCCGCCTCCTGTTCCTCCGTGCGCGAGAGCTCAAGGTAGCGGTCGACCTTCACCTTGAGCTCGGCCGTCTTCTGGGTCTTGGTCGCCGCCCGCAGCTCGAGCGCTCGCGCCTTCTGCTGGCGGTCGACGACCTTCTGCTGCAGCTTGCGGACCCGGTAGTGAAGGTTCGTCACGTCCGAACTGACCGGCGCGCCACCGGACCGCTGCGTGGCGGCCTCGATGTCGCGCTCGTGCTGCTTCATCTGCTGCTCGATATCTGGTATCTCCGCGAGCGAACGCTGCCCCTTCTCCCGAAGCAGCGTCGCCTGGTGGCGCAACTTCTCGATCTTCGTGTTCAGCCGGGAAGCGCGCTGCTGGGCGCGCGCGGCCGCCCGGTCGTGGCGCGCGCCGATCTCTCGTAGCTTGGTGATGTCAGCGTACTGCTGGCCGATCCACCGCGACTGGCGCGCGGCTTGCGGTGTCGGATGCGACGGGGGTGCCGAGTTGTCCCCTCCGCCGGTCGCCATCGAGAGGGAGTGACCCGGACGCGAGATATAGCCGTTATCGTGAACCCCCCCAGAGCGGGCCGCTCAGGATCTCGAGGGACGGGGAAAGCGGATCGCCGTGGTCAATCGGGACGCGAGTTCGTGGACCGGGACCCGTGTCTGTGCCTTCGAGTCGCGCTCCCGAAGCGTGACCGTGTCCCGGTCCACCCCTTCGGCAAGCGACCCGGCATCGACCGTCACGCAGAACGGGGTCCCCGCTTCGTCCATTCGGGCGTAGCGTTTGCCGATCGTGCCCGCGTCGTCGTATCGTACGTTCAGTCCCGCGGCCGCGAGCGTGTCGGCGAGAGCGAGCGAGTAGGCCGAATGGGCCTTCGGGATCAGTGGGAAGACCGCGACCGGGACCGGCGCGAGGCAGGGCGGAAGTCGCCAGACCGTCCGGTCCCCGTCCCGGCCGAGGTGGGTGTCGGCGAGCGCCCAGAGGTTCCGGTCGACGCCGAACGTAAGCTCGAGCACGTGGGGCCGGACCGACCGCCCGTCCGTGAGCGTGACCGAAAGGTCCTTCCCGGAGCCCTCCCCGTGTCGGGAGAGGTCGTAATCGCCCCGATAGTGGACCGCCCCGAGCTCTTTGTACCCCCCGAGGCTCTCGAGACGCACCTCGAAATCGAACTGGATGCGGTTGTAGAACGCCCGCTCCTTGTCGGACTTTTCGAACAGTCGGATGCGGTCGGCCGGGTAGCCGAGCACGTCGCGGTAGAACCGGTAGGTGTGTACGAGGTGGTAGACGTAGAACTCCGGGAGGTTCCCCGAGGTCACGAGCTCGGCGGCAGCGACCCACTCGGGCGCCTCTTCGCCCGACTCGCGGCGGGGAACCCGCAGCATCGGGAGCGTCTCCGCACGAACTCGGTCGAAGGGAAGGACGAACCGCTCGGGGTCGAAGAAGACCTGCAGCTCCGCTTGCGTGAACGCACGCATGCGGAACAGTACCTGGCGCGGAGCGATCTCGTAGCGGTACGCCTTCCCGATGACCGCGACCCCGAGAGGGAGCGCATGCCGCCCCACGTCCCACATACGCGGGAAAGCGAGGTAGCTCGATTGAGCGGTCTCTGGGCGAAGGTAAGCCCGCTCTTTGCCCGTGACCCCAAAGTCGAGCCCGAACATCAAATTGAACGGTCGGGGAACGGAGAGCGCGGTCGAGCCGCAGCTCGGGCACCGGAGGTGGTTGGAGTGCACGACCTCGGCGATCTGCGCGGGGGTCATCCCGTCGACCCCTTCCGGCCGGACCTTCTCGAGCACGGTCTCGGCGCGGAAGGCGTTGTGGCAATTCTCGCAGCTGACCTCGGGGTCGGTGAAGTTCTCCAGATGGCCCGACGCCCGCACGACCGCCTCGGGAAGGATCTCCGCCGGGTCGAGCCGGTAGTAATCGTGAGAGAGGCCCACGAACCAGGCGGTCCAGGCCTCCTCGACCTGGCGCTTCAACGCGGCGCCGAGGGGTCCGTAGTCGTAGAGACCCTGCACGCCGCCGTAGATCTCGGCGGTCGGCCAAAGGACGCCCCGCCGTCGAAGCAGCGCGAACAGCTCCTCGCTCTTCATCGGCCCTCGGTCGTCCGGCGACTCGCCGTCCGTCCA
>DAHVAA010000128.1 GCA_027314845.1 Thermoplasmata archaeon
CCTCCCCGGCATGGACCCGGCGAAGGACCTTGCCGACTTCCGGCGGCTCTGGGCGGAGCCCACATTCCGCCCGGACCTCCTCAAGATCTACCCGACGCTCGTTCTTCCCGGGACGCCGCTCTACGAGGACTGGAAGGCGGGGCGGTACGAACCGTACGACACCGAGACCGCGACGGAACTCCTGGCCGTCCTGAAGAAGGAACTCCCTCCCTGGGTGCGCATCCAGCGGATCCAACGCGACATTCCGGCCCGCCTCATCGCCGCGGGGGTCCGAGCGAGCAACATCCGGGAACGGGCGCTCGCCCGCCTGCGCTCCTCGGGGAGCGCCTGCCGATGCCTGCGCTGCCGCGAGGTCGGCCGCCGGGCGGCACCGCCGCTCCATGAGTTCCAGCTCACCGAGACCGACTACTCGGCGGCGGGGGGGGAGGAGCGGTTCTTTGCGTGGGAGGAGCCGGTCACCGACACCGTTGCCGGCTACCTGCGACTCCGTTTCCCCCCTGAGGGAGCGGACTTTGCCCTCGATGCGCCCGTGATCCGGGAGCTCAAAGTTCTCGGGAGCGAGGTCGCCGTGGGACGGACCGGAGAGCGGCCGACCGACTACCAGCACCGGGGCCTCGGCCGGTCCCTGGTGGAAGCCGCCGAGTCCGCGGTGAGGGCGGCCGGCTACGGCCGGATATACGTCACGAGCGCGGTCGGCACTCGACCTTACTACCGGGCTCTGGGGTACGAGCGGCACGGGGCTCACATGGCGAAGGGAGTTTTCGCCGCACACAACTCCTGACGGAGCCGAACCGACCGACCCCTATCGCCGGTCGCGCAAGGGTTAAACCTGCCCCCGACTCGCCGACCGAGGGAACCCCCAATGGCCCGGAACATCCAGGTGGAGCCGCTGCGCACCCTCCATATCGAGGACCAAGAGGTCGAGCTGGTCGAGCGCAAGGGACTCGGCCACCCCGATTCGATCGCGGACGGGGTCTCGGAGTCGGTCAGCCGGGCGCTCTGCCGGATGTACCTCGACGAGTTCGGGAAGATCCTTCATCACAACACGGACGAAACCCAGGTCGTGGGCGGAGGCTCCGAGCCGAAGTTCGGCGGGGGTCGCGTGACGAGCCCGATCTACATCCTGCTCGTCGGACGCGCGACCACGGAAGTGAACGGAGAGAAGCTGCCGTACCGCGACGTCGCGATCGACGCCGCCCGCAAGTACGTCCAGTCGATCTGCGCGCACATCGACGTGGACAAGCACGTCGAGTTCGACTGCAAGATCGGCCAGGGGTCGGTCGACCTCCGGGGGGTCTTCGACCAGAAGGCCGTCCTCGCGAACGACACGAGCTTCGGCGTCGGTTTCGCCCCGCTCTCCGACACCGAGCGGCTCGTCCTCGAGAGCGAGAAGTTCCTCACGCTGAAGCTCAAGAAGAAGGTCCCCGCGGTCGGCGAGGACGTCAAGGTCATGGGCTATCGCCAGGGAGAGAAGATCCGTCTGACGGTCGCCGCGGCACTGGTCGACAGCGAGGTCGCGAACGGCGCCGAATACCAGTCGGTCTGCGACGAGATCCAACAGAAGCTGGCCGACCAGGCGGCCAAGCTCACGCATCGGGAGGTCTCGATCGATGTCAACACCGCCGATGACCCCGAGCTCGGTCGGTACTACCTTACCGTGACCGGGTGCTCGATGGAAGCCGGGGATGACGGGTCGGTCGGGAGGGGAAACCGAGCGAACGGGCTCATCACCCCCTGCCGCCCGATGAGCCTCGAAGCGTCCGCCGGGAAGAACCCCGTCAATCACGTCGGCAAGATCTACAACATCCTCGGCAACCTCATCGCGAACGACATCGTCAAAGAAGCGGGAGGGAACGTCCGGGAGGTCCACGTCCGCATCCTCTCCCAGATCGGCAAGCCGGTCGACCAACCCCAGGTCGCGAGCCTGCAGATCCTCCCGGCCGACGGGGTGAAGCTCGCCCAGGTCAAGGGGAAGGCCGAAGCGGTCGCGCAGAGCTGGTTCGACCAGATCGACTCGATCCCCCGCCGGCTCCTGACCGACAAGATATCGGTCTTCTAGGCCCTACTCCGCGGGGGGAGCCCCCAGCGTGCGGGTCTACGTAGAGAGCTACGGCTGTTCCCAGAACCAGGGAGAAGGGGCCGAGATCGCCCGCGCCCTCGCCGACCGGGGACACGAGATCGTCGCCGCCGTGGCGGACGCCGACGCGGGGATCCTCGTCTCCTGCGCGGTCATCGGACCGACCGAGGCCCGTATGGTACGGCGGTGGGAGGCCTTGGCCGCCCGCCTTCCGCGCGTCGTGGTGACCGGCTGCCTCGTTCCGCTTCGGACGAGCCTCCTTCGCGGCCCCGGCCTCGAGAGGACCACCTTCGTCCCGATCCGCGAGCAAACACGCATCCCCGAGCTTCTCGCCTCGGGGCCAACCCCGGAGCGGGCCGCGACCCCGGGCACCGGGCCGCACCTCTCCATCGTCGGCTCGCTCCCGCCTACGGAAGAGGTGGTGATCGCCCAGGGTTGCACGAGCGGGTGCTCTTACTGCGTCAGTCGCCTCGCACGGGGCTCGTTGTCGAGCGTTCCGATCCCGGAGGTCGTGCGCCGCGTGCGCGCGGCGGTGGCTCGGGGCGTCAGCGAAGTGCGGCTCTCCTCGCTCGACACCGCGGCCTGGGGGCTCGACCGGACCGACGGCGCGCGGCTCCCGGACCTCTTGCGCGCGGTCGACGAGCTCCCGGGGGAGTTCCGCGTCCGGGTCGGTATGATGAGCCCACAGACGCTCCGTCCGATCCTCACCGACCTCCTCGAGCGACTCGGTTCGGAGAGGTTCTACCGATTCCTGCACTTGCCGGCCCAGAGCGGCTCGGACCGGGTGCTCGACGCGATGCATCGAGGGTACACCGCCGACGAGTTCGTCCGCCAGGTCGTCGAGGCCCGGGCCCGGCACCCGGACCTCATGCTCTCCACCGACGTGATCGCGGGTTTCCCCGGGGAGACCGAGGAGGACCACCGACTCACCGAGAACCTGATCGAAGCGGTGGGACCGGAGTCGGTGAACGTCACGCGCTTCTCGCCCCGACCGGGAACACCGGCCGCCCGGCTACCGTTGCTCCCGCCCGGCGTCGCCAAGCGGCGGTCCCGCTCCCTCACCGTCCTACGCCAACGCGTCTCCCGGGCCCGGCTCGAGCAGTGGCTCGGCCGCGAGGGCACGGTCCGCGTCCTGGAGCACGGTCCCGGGACCAGCTCCGTCGCTCGGCTCCCCAACTACCTGCCGGTCGTGTTGGCGGAGCGGCTCGGACTCGGAGACGAGGTTCGGGTCCGGGTCGACGGCGCCCGTTCCACGTACCTCCTCGGACGACCGACCCAAGCTGCGTTCTAAATACACCGACCCGTCCTAGTTCCTCGGTTGCGGGCCGGGCCGGCGTCGGCCCCACCGCAGGACCGGCATGTCGCTCACTCCCGAGGAGCTCACGGTCATCGTCATCGCCGTTGTGCTCGTGGTGGCCGTCGCGGCGCTGATGCTGTTCCTGATCCAACGGCTGCGGCGTCGCAAGGCCCAGCTGCTCCACGAGCTTAGGGACCGACCCGAGCTGATCCAGGATCGGGCCTACAATCGGATCGCGATGGCGCGACGCGAGGCAGAGCTCCTGGTGGGACAGGGGACCGATCTCGCTCGCGCGCGGGACCTGATCGCTCAGGCCCAGGCGGCGTACGACAACCGCGGCTACGAGCGCGCGTATACCTCGGCCCAGCTCGCCCACGAATCCCTGGTGAACGCACGACGCGACCGACCGCTTCCCTCGGCGGCCGGCGCCCCACCGCCGTCCGCGGCATCGACGGTCTCCTTGCCCCGACCCTCGCCGGCTCCCGCGCCGTCGTCGGGACCCGGAATCCCAAAGAACCGGGCCGAGTCGAAGTTCCAGTTGTCCGTCCTGAGCCAGGACCTCGCGCGGGCCCGGGTCGAGCGCCCCGGTACCCCCTCCACCACCGAGGCCATGAACCTCGAGCGCGACGCCCAGATGGCGTTCGACCGGGGCGACTTCACCGAAGCGTTCCGGCTCTCGCTCCGCGGTCGGAGGGCACTCGGAGGAACGGTCGAGTCGTTGCCACCCACTCCCTCGGCGCGCGCCGGGGCGACCTCGGGGGCCGCTCCCTTCGCTTCCGCAAAGGCCCCCGATGCGGGTCAGTCCGCCGACCACGCGGCGCGGGCCGATCGATGCCCGGCGTGCGGCTACCCGGCGCTCGCGGGGGACACCTACTGCCGCGGCTGCGGTGCGCCGCGCGCGCCTTCGGCCTGCCCCCAATGCGGTGCGGACCGCACCCCTCACGACACGTTCTGCGGACGGTGCGGGGCCCGGTTCGACTGACCCCGGGCGCGTCCGGCACCGCGCCTCGGAAGAATGCCAACCAGACCCCGGGCGGCGACCTCAACCGGCCGCAGCGGGCTGGACCCACTCGTCCAGCCGCCGCTGCGTCCGGGCTTCATGCAGTACCGCGCTCGCCTTCTTCCACCGGTCGAGGGGGATCGCAAACGTCGAGCGGATCCGGTCGAACAGCTCTTCGAATCCGGTCAACCGTTCGGGCCGGCCACGAAGGGCGGCCCGGACATGCTCGCGGACGTTCCAGACCCCGAGCGGGAGGATCTCGCCGGGATGGACCTCCCGCAGAACGACGACGCCCGCTTGCCGTCCGAGGTTGAGGAGCGCCTCGCTGGTCGCCAGCCGCGCCGCGTAGTAGCAGCCCCCGATCGAGGCGTAGGTCGTCCGTCCGTCGTGTCCCTCATGGTCTCCGATGATCACGACTTGGGTGGTACCCGGGTTCCACAGGGTGTTCGGGTACCACGCCTCGATCGACTCGTACCGGTAGGCTCCCGGAAGCATCGCGATGATCCACCGGTTGTCGAGGGCGGTGAGCCGGTAGAGGAGGATCTCCGAGAGCTCGGGCTGCATCCGCACCCGCTCTAAGTTCTGTTTCGACAGGAGGTCGTCGACCGCGGTAATGCTCCACCGGGTCGGCACGATCCGACGTCGGCCGTGTCGGCCCAGGATCCCGACGCTGAAGGCTCGCTGGATCCGACTCACCCGGACGCCTCGAGTATAGAGCTCCCCGACAGC
>DAHVAA010000129.1:0-235 GCA_027314845.1 Thermoplasmata archaeon
GCCATCTCTTCTAGCGGAATCCCGAGGGCATCGGCGTAGAGTTTCCGACTCGTAGGGATGTCGCGTACGATCGGGCCAAAGCCGGCGATGAAGAGAACGCGAATCCCGTGGGGGCGTGGCGCCCTCTTACCCGCGCGTCGTTCTGGGGTCATGCAACGGAACCGTGGGTGTCGTTGGTGTATTACGGTCGGCGAGAGAGGTCGCGGGACGCTTCCTCAGGAAGTATCCCGAGATC
>DAHVAA010000129.1:245-5047 GCA_027314845.1 Thermoplasmata archaeon
CTCGATGAGGCCCACTGGGGGATGGTCCGCTCCGTAACGCTCGCGGAGGGCCTCGGCTTCGTCCCAACGACTCAGCAAGATCTCCCGGTCTTTCGGCGACGGGACCCTCTCGATCAGGGTCCGCGGGAAGTAGGCGAGGGCGTGCGGAAGGTTCGGTTCGAAAGAGCGAGTTCTCCCAACCACACCTCCGGCTCGTTCCACGAGCGCGGCCAGTCGCGGCAAGGGTAGATAGTGGAGGTCGTCCCGGTTGCCGGTCGTTGCCTCGAAGACCTCCTGACGCAGGTCATACATGGCCAGGTGCGCCCGTTGCGCCTCCGAGTTCGAGACCGGCAGCGACTCGGCGAGGAAGATCCGAGGGGCGACCCGCAGCATCTCGCGGAACACGCCGACCATGTTCTCCTCGCTCTGCAGCGAGCGTATCCCGTGAACGCAGACCGCGAGGTCGGCCGAGCGATCCCGGAGCGGGAGTCTGCGCGCGTCGCACGCAATGGGGTGCACGCGCTGGGTGAGACCGCTCTTCTCGACGATGGCTCGAAAGTGGTCCCAGCGCTTCCGTTCGACCGCGATCACCCGCCCTTTCGTCCCCAGGGCGTACGCGAGCGGTACCGTGGAGATGGCGTGGCCCCCCGACCCGACCTCGAGGATCGTCGATCCCTCGCCCAGCCCCGCGTGCCGTAGCACGAGGTGACGCTCGAGCATCTCCCATCGCAGCCAGTCCGAAGGAAGGGGCGGGGTGTCCAAGAGAGGGAGCCTGCGCAGCAGGTCCGCGAATCCGATCTCCGTCGAACGTAACGCGAGCTCGAGACGTGTCATCGCGGGGGCGCCGACATGCCGGGATCCCTCCTGAGGGTGTCGGTTGGGCTCGATGGGAAGCCCAGCTCTGGAGCGATCTCGGAGGGTAAGGGTGCCCTTTCGTCCCCCCTCATGCCCGCCGGAGACGATTGTTCAAATAATCGGGAACGGGTCGTAGCCACAGAACGCCCATCGGGGTGGAACGTTGAACCGCCGGCTCGTAGGAGCCGCATTTGCGGCGACAGTGGTCGCGGTCTCGGGGATGCTGGTTCTGTGGGTCTTTCCGGGCTATCTCTCCACGACCCCCGATTGCCCCCTCCATCTCTATGAGTGGAATCAAGCGTATTGCGCGGAATCGGAATCCGTCAACGCGCTTCCCGCCGGACCCGGCGGTCCCTACATCGGATGCGACTCGGGGTTCGTCTTCCAGGGGGTTCGGTTCTCACTGTACCTGAGCTTCGATGGTCGGCCGGGGGATCTCGGCTTCGTGCAAGGCTGGGTCAGCACTTCGACGGCCGCGTGTCAGTCGATGGGGTTGGTGGGGAATCCTCTGGGGCCGCCCGTCATCAACTGGACGAGCCCGGATCGTTCGGTCTACCTGCTCTGGGAGGAACCCTTCGAGTCGCCGGCGGGCTCCGGGTGGGTGGCGAACATCACCTGCGGCGTGTATCTCGGCCCATGATCGCGACCTCCTGAGTATCTCCCAGGTACGGCCCCACGCTCCGGCGCGTCGAGTTCGACCGACGCAATCCTCGGTCCGGCGATTGTTTATCCGCCGCGTCCATGGCTACCGGCAAGGATGGCGAAAGCCCGAGCCTTGCGGATCACCCGCTTCACCGTGATGGCCACCCTGCAGGCGGCGCGGGTTCGGAAGCTGGGATTCTCCGAGCCGTCCGCCTTCTCGTGGGGGTTGAACCGCGCGATCTTCTACGCGGCCGCCAAGCGAGGGTTCGGTGGAATCACCCGGGTCCCGGCGACGGGCGAGCCGGCCGTCGGCCAGAAGCCCGAGACTCTCTACTCCATCGGCGACGACGGGGCGTACCGGGATCCCGACTCCTCGGAGCTGCTCTTCACCATCGGTGGAGAAACGCAAACCGAGGAGGCGTTCCGTAAGCAGGTGGCCGCGCGGTTCGGCAGCCCGGAGAACTTCGGGAAAGCCTGGCAGGAAGCCGTGGAGACCGTGGAAAGGTTCGAGGATGGGGTCCTGCGCTCTGGTCGACGTTTCTATTCGGAGGTCTACAAGCCGCGCAGAGACGAACTGGTGGCCCAGTGGTCGGAGAAGTTCTTGGGTATCCTACCCCCCAGCGTGCCGCCTCGGCGCGCTCCCGGTCGCACCGGCCGCTGACCCTCGCCGTTTCGGTGCGGAACGGAGCTGATCATGACGGAGGGGGAAGGTCGGCCGAATCCGCCGGTCCCGTTTCCCGAATCGCTTTGCCATCAATGCGCCGCTCCTCCCAAGTACGTGCGCACGACCACCAGCGTGTACATCCTCTGCCCGCTGTTGCCCGAGCGGTATCCTCGCCAACCGGTCGTGCGCTGCGCGCTGTTTCGCCCACGGCCGGGGGAGGCGCTCGCCCCGCCCTGAACCTCGACGAGGAGCACGCATCGCACGGAGCTGCCGCCGGTTCCCGGCAGTGCGACCAGGATTCCGACATGGACGGTCCCGCCCTTCACGCTCTATGCGAACCCCACCGACCCGGGTCTTCCGTGAACGCCAGCGAGAACGGGCGACCCGCATCCGGCGGAAGATGGCACGCGAACCGTTGCGCCGCCGAGGGCAGCTAGAACGGTCCCGCGCACCGAAGACCGGAAGATTCACCCGGGGTTCTTGCGGTCTTCCTCACTGGCTTACTTTGCCGCGTACTCCTTCCGGGGCAGCGACCAGTTGATCGCCGCGAAGATCGCTCCGACGAGAATCAGGACCGACCCGGCGCTGGCCAGGGAAGAAATCACGAAGCTCGACCACACAGGGAGGCCAGACCCTCCACTGGAGTTCACCCAAAAGATGTAGCCGTAGAAGCTCACCGAGATCACGATCCCCGCGATCAAAAGTCCGAGGCTGAGACGATGGTCCCGTCGCGTCTTGGAGGCGCTCAGTCGGATCTCGTCGATGACCGCGGGGAAGGCCGAGGCCGCCATACCGCAATCGGAGAAGGCCCCCCATCCGCTTGAAGGTTCCGGCCAGCCGTCCAGGAGTTCGGTACTCGGTTGGAGAAGACACCCAACCTACGCGGAGCGTTGCCCGGCTCGCTCGTTCTGGGGCGTCGCATCGATCGCCTCCCTTGTTCACCAGCGGGTCCGGCGAGTCCGGAATCAGTTCCGGGCGAGCCGAAGCACGGCGAACACCAGTGAGGAGTACAGCGCAGACGCCGCGACGAGGATCATGCCTGCGGAGGGAAGCACGGTCCCTGACGGACACAAACAGACCGTTCCTTGAGGGCAGTCGCAGGGGGCGGACTGCAAGTCGGGGACGGTCAACAGCAGAACGATTCCCACCACCAAGAGGGCGACTCCGGGCGAGTACAGCAGTAGGTTACGGAGCCACGGTCGCACGGCACCGCCCTGCCGAGGTCTGCGCTCGCGCATCCCACGAACGCACTTCACGATGGCATTCGAATCCGTCGCGGCGAGACCGGAGCCCGACTTGCGATGGCCTATCGCGATGCCCCGGGCCCTTCTCCGTGAACCTCGCTTTACCGACCCTATTAGGTGGTCGACCCTAGCTTACGACTCTGCGGTGGTCAGGATGACTTCCGAAGGCGTAAGCGCCAACCCCATCTCGACGCGTGCGGCCGTTCTCTACGGTTCCCGGTTCGGTAACACTCAGCGCGTAGCCGAGGCGCTCGCACGGGGGCTACGAGCGGTCCCCGGGATTCGGGCCGACTGCTTGAGCACCGAAGATCTGCGGCCGGAAGCGTTGATCGATTACGGGTTCATCGCGGTGGGCGGTCCGACCGAGATCCACTCCGTCTCCAAATCGATGAGAGCGTTCCTCGAGAGCCTCGCCGCCGTCGACCTACGAGGGAGGCGAGGATTCGCGTTCGACACGAAGCTGGAGGGGGTGTTGGCCGGAAGTGCCGGGAAGGCGATCGAGAAGGAATTGAAGCACCAGGGTCTCGAAATCCTGCGACCTCACACTTCCGCGATCGTGCGGCCAATGGACAAGGACGAACGCGCGAAGTATGGCGAGATCGGCGCTCCGGACTGGGTCCGAAAGCTGGAGAAGAAGCCGGCAGCTAGCCCGTCCGAGCCGACACCACGCCTTAACCTGCTCCGGGCCGGGAGCGAGTCGGAGTTCGAGAAGATCGGGAAAGAACTGGGGCAGACTCTGGTTCACGCTCGTCCGTCGGTCGCGCTGGCGCTTGCGGCGACGTGACGAGTTCAGCGGCTGGGCCAGTTCAAGATCCAGGAGCGAGAATGCGGAGTCTTCCCTCGTCCCCCGCCGAGTTCGTGGACACCTTATGTCGGACGTGAGGAGTGGTGCGCCGTCACCCGCCGCGGTACCCGATTTGTCCCCATCCAGCCCTGCGTCGCTTACGGGTCCGTCGTTTTCGCTCGAAGCGCGCATCTCGCGCGCCGAAGGGGCGCGCAACGCAACGACGGGCCTCATCGCGACCTCGGGGTCGCGGTCCTGACCTTCGTGCTCTTCTTCCTGTATCCGAACGATCGGGCGGGGATCATCGACCGGACGTTGTTTCATGTCACGCTCGCGTTGATCGTCGCCATGCTCTTTTCTCTCGGCCTCGCGGCCGTCTTCTACAATCGGATTATGGGGGACCTCTTCCGGGGGGGTCCCACCTCCCCGCTTAATGTCGTGGCGAGCAACGTGCTGCTGGGAATAGGGCTCGCGCTCCTCACGCTCTTTCCCGCTTTGGTTCTTTTTACCATCGGCATCGACGACGTGGCCGTCCTGGCGATCGTGCTCTGGATCGTCCTCCAGTCAGCCGTGCTCGCGAGCTGGAAGACCCTCGCTCGTATCGCGTGATCCGTTCTTTCGAGATCTCCGATTC
>DAHVAA010000012.1 GCA_027314845.1 Thermoplasmata archaeon
CGAGGGCAGATTATCCGCGTGTTACTGAGCAGTGCGCCGAGGGCTTACCCCTCTCGACTCGCATGGCTTAAGCGAACTCCAATAGCGGTGCCCGCCGGCAGGATCAACCGGATTTGTTCGCACACTTTTCGCAATGTGCGGGAATACGTGTTCAAGATCGTGAACGATCGACTGACTGGCGGATTATGCTCTTCGCTCTGATTGAGCGCTCTTTCGCGTACGTCTCCTCCGTCAGTCCTGAGAGGTCACTCCCCGTCTCCGGGGAGGGGATCTCGGGGCTCCACGCCCTGTCGGGCCATCTGTGGCGTCGCCCGGAAGAGCTCGGATCATGCGTCCCCGGCTCGCCGTGGCGGCGTCGGTGCGACATGGTCCTCCGAAGAGGCCACGCGCCCGAGGTGTCGGAGAAGCGGTCGATATTTAAGGACACCCTGCGGGGAACGAAAGCTCCCGCCGGGTCAGTTCCCTCGCTCGATCCGCTCGACCCAGAGCGGGACCTCGAGCAGCGAGGTGATCTCGGGCGGGTCCTCACCGTAACCGAACCCGTACCGGTTGAGCCACAACGCGTAAAGGCCGGCGGCCCGCGCGGCGCGCGCGTCGGTGTGAACGAGGTTCCCGACGTAGACCGCCTCCGCCGGAGCCACGCCGAGCCGCGCGACCGCCCGGCGGAAGATCTCGGGATCGGGCTTCTCGACTCCTTCGGTCCCGGAGGAGACGACACGGTCGAAGTAGTCGAGGATCCCGACCCGGTCAAGGATCGACCGCACGCGCGCTTCGCTCGTCGAGTTCGACACGACCCCGAGGAGCCGGTGCTCCGCGGCGAGCTGGTCCAGGCAGCGGCGAGCGTCCGAGAAGAGGCGGATCGGCCGTTCGGAGGCGCGGACGGCCGCGGTAAACTTCTGGGCGACTTCGCGCCCCACCTCCCGGCCCGCGGTCCGGGACAGGACCCGACGCCAATTCTCCACGATCCGCGCTTCGCCCGTCAACCCGGGAGGCTCGGCGTCCATCTCCTCGTCGACCTCGCGCGACGCGTGGGCCAGAAGGTCGGGGTCTAGGTCGAGGTAGAACCGGCGCGCGAGCTCGCACCATCCGGCGTAGTCCTGCCCGTCCACGAGCGTATCTCCGAGGTCGAATAGGACCGCACGGACCTTACGGGCCAGCGCTACCACGCCGAGGAAAGAGGGCTCCCTTGCTTAGCGTTGGCCCGCCAAGAGGGCGAACCCGGGTGGGAGCAGCCGAAGTCCTAGACGCCCATCTGGGCGACACCTTCCGCCCGGGTCGGCGTCGACCCTCCGAACCCGAGCCCTTCCAGAAGGCCAGAGCGGGATTCCAGGAGCTCGCGGAGGAACCACTCCATCTTCTCGTGCGCGACCGTGCAGCGGGTGAAGAGGTCGGCGGACCCGGGGTCGCCGGCCCGACCCGCGAGCTCGACCGCCGAGCGAAGCCCGCGCAGGATCAGGCGGTGAGCGTCCCGCAGATGCTCGAGCATCTCCCGCGGCGTCTCGGGTACCTTGGTCTCCGCGCTCACCACCGCGAGCTGGCGCAGCGCGTCAAGTCCGTACTCCGCCGGCGCCCCGAGGATCCGCTGGCGCTCGGCGAGCGGGTCGACCGTCTCGAGGACCTCCTTCGCGTGGGCGTCGAACAGGAGATGCAGGTCATGGAAGAGCGGGCCGACGACGTTCCAGTGATAGCCCTTGTAAAGGAAGTACAGCTGCACCGCGTTCGCCTGCTCGCGCCTCAGATGCTCGACGACCCGTCCTTTCTCCCGCGCCTCCATGGACGACCCCCGGCCGACGACGGCCCGAGCGGGACATCTCGGTTCGGTGAAGCTCGGTTGACCTGACCGAAAGCGCATGGCGCCCGGCCCCGCGAAGCAACTACAGCCCGTAGTAGGTTAACGCCGACGTAGCGTCGCGCTCGCGGGAGGCCCGGGCGCGGCCGCCCCGGATCAGGCGACGCTCACGGAGACGACGTCCGAATGGCGCAAGAGGATCGCCCGGGCGACCTTGAGGTTCTTGCCCGCCTTGCCGATCGCCCGTGCCTTCCAGGCGGGGTCGACCGTGACGGTGGCGTGCCGGCCCTTTCCCTTGGGGCCGAAATCGACCTTCTTCGGCGAGTACCAGTAGAAGATGTTCTTGACGAGCATCTCGGGCTCGTCGGACCACTCGACGACCTGGATCTCCTTCTTGAGCATCCCCTTGAGCCGGTCGACCAGGACGCCGCCCGGCCCGACCGCCTTGTGCACCTCGCCCGGCTGGACGAGGATGACGAGCTTGTCCTCCGTCTCGAAGCAGTCCTTCACCCGGGCCCCGGTCCGCTCCTCGAAGAGTCGGATGTAGCCGAGGGTCGTGGTGTCGAACGCGATCTCGGGCATGCGAAGGGGTTCGCCGAGCGGCTTAGGTCTCGAGGGTGAGGATCGCGCTCGAGCCCGGGTCGAGGATGGCCATCGCGCTGATCGGATACGGTCGGCCGCACGCCTGGCCGAGGTCGACCGCCGTCCCCTCGTAGTGGTACACCGGAGCCCTCCCGATCTGCCGCTCCCCGCGAAGGGTCGCGTCCGGGCACGTGCGGGCGACGATAACGAGACGCGCCTTGTTCGACCGGGCCGCCACGAGCGTCTCCGTGAGCCCGACCTTCACCTTGCCCGTCTCGAGCGCGACCTTGAGCGCGTGCGCGAGGTCCATCTTACGCGACCTCCTCCTTCACGGCTTCGGGCTTAGGTGTTGGCGGGACCGCGCTGGACGACAGCGGCTGGTAGATCAGGTTGACCGCACCCGTGCCGAGGGTGATCGGCTGGCCGACGATGATGTTCTCCGCGACGCCCTTGAGCTCATCGACCTCGCCGGTGATCGCGGCGCGCAGGAGGTGGGCCGCGGTGATCTCGAACGCCGCGCGCGCGAGCACGCTGGTCTTCTTGCCCGAGATCCCGTGCCGTCCGATCGCCCGGATGTCCCCTTCGTTGGTCATCACGTCGGCGACCAGCATGAGGTGTCGGATGTCGACCCCGAGCCCCTGTTCCGCCAGGGTCCGGTTCGCCTCGTGGATGAGCGCGGCCCGGGCGGCCTCGACGCCGTAGACACGGTAGATCTCGAAGACGGAGTTCGTGGTCGTGCGCACCGCGTCGACCCCGGCGATCTCGATGACCCCCTCGAGATTCGAACCTTCGGTGTAGATCACGTACTCGTCTTTCTCCCGACGGATGAGCGCTCGGCGGATCCCGGTGACGCCCTTGATCTGGATCCCCTTCGCCTCCTCGCTCGCGATGAGGAGCTTCTTGAACGGCATCTCCTCCACGAGCTCCTCCTTGCGGGACTTCGTGGCCCCGGCGGCGGACTCTTTGAGATGCACTTCGAACGAACGGGTCTCCCCGCTGCCCGAGCCCGGCCGGACCTCGAACAAGCGGGCATCGAGGCCGTCGACCAGCGCGGCCTCGAGCTCGGCCCGCCGAACCCCTCGGGACTCGAGGAGCGCGGCTTGCGGAGAGACGACGACCTTGAGGTCCTCGACGACCGCGCTGATGGACGCGACGTCGGGGACGGTCGTCACTTCGATCTGCAGCGCGATCTTCTGGACGGCTTCCCGGTCGCCCTTCAGCTTCTTCTCGACGTGCACGGTCATCATCGGCGTGGACGGGACCCGCCGGGCGTCGACGAGCTCGATCAACCGGGGCAAGCCGAGCGTGACGTTCATCTCGGCGACCCCCGCGTAGTGGAACGTCCGCAGCGTCATCTGCGTCCCGGGCTCGCCGATCGATTGCGCCGCGATGATCCCGACGGACTCGTGGGCGTCGACCTCGGCCCGGCGGAAGCGACGGGCGACCTCGCGGACGACCTTGGTCGCGTCGGAGGGCGCGAGCCGGAGGCTCTGCAGCTTCGCTTTCGTCCCCTCGGCGAGCGAGGGGGGCAGCGGGATCCCGTTCTCGCGGATCGCGATCTCCTGGATGCGCGTGATCAGGTCGCGCGGGGCGCTCTTCTTCTCGTCCACCATGGTCCTACTCCCCTCCGAATTCGGGGCCTTCCTCGGGCGCGCCGAACTCCTCGGCCTCTTCCTCTTCGGCCTCTTCTTCTAGCTGCGCCTCGGCCTGGAGGTCCATTTCCTCCTCGGTCACCGGCGGCGCACCGGGCGAGCTCTCGGGGTGGCGCTCCTCCGAGGAGCGCACGCGCCGGCCCAGCACTCGGGCGACGACCTCGTCGAGCGAGACCGGGGCCCCCTGGTAGGACCGCGTCGGGTCGATGCCGTCCTCCCCATACTTGTACTCGATAACGGTCCCCGCCGTGTTGCGGACCGTGCCGTCCTCGGCGACCTTCAGGTCCTCAAGGGCGTTGATGAGCCGCCGCTGCATGTACCCCGACCGGCTGGTCCGTACGGCGGTATCGACCAGGGACTCCCGGCCGCCCATCGAGTGGAAGAAGTACTCCGTCGGCGACAGGCCGCGCTTGTAACTCGAACTGACGAACCCGCGCGCATCGGCCCCCAGATCGCCTCGCGCGAAGTGGGGGAGCGTCCGCTTGACGTACCCCCGCAAGAGGCGCTCTCCACGGACCGACTGCTGACCGACGGCACCGGCCATCTGCGTCAGATTGAGCATCGAGCCGCGGGCACCGCTCTTCGCGAGGATCACCGCCGGGTTCTCGAGCCCGAGGTACCGTCCCGCGACCTCACCGGCGGTGTCGCGCGCCTGGCCGAGCTCACGTCGGACCATCACTTCGAGCGTCTCCTCGAGCGAGCGGCCCGGCATCTGTTCGAGCTCGCCCTTGCGATACTGTTCGACGAGCTCGTTGACCTTCGACCGGGCCGCCCCGAGCGAGGTGAGGATCTCCCGCAGCGCGCCCTCGGGCACGTCCTCGTCGTCGATCCCCGTCGACAGGCCCTTGAGCGCGATCGCGGTGATCGCGAGCCGGCTCATCTCGTCCAGGAACTGGCGCGCGCGGGGCATCCCGTTGTTGCGCGCGATCGCGTCCAGGACCGCGCCCTTCTCGTAGGCGATCGCCTTCTTGTCGATCGTCCCCGCCTTCAGGACCCCGTTCTCGATCACGACCCACGCGTCGTGCTTGCAGTGGAGCGGCGCGCAATCGCACCGCGCCCAGATGTTCGACCGGAACTCGAGGGTGAGGTCCTTCGGCAGCGTCAGCGAGAACAGCTGCTTCCCCGTCCAGAACGGCTCGCCGTCCTTGTCCTTCCCCGCCGGGGGCGGGATCGGGTAGTTCAGCTTCGAAAGGAGGTAGGTGACCTCCGGCCGAGTGAACGACGGGTCATGGTACGTCAGGAGGAACGCCGCGGTGATGTGGTCGTGCAGCATCCCGATGATCGGGCCTCCGTAGCGGGGCGAGAGGATGTGTTCCTCGACCTTCATCAGGACTTTCGCCTCGGCGCGAGCCTCCTGGCTCTGGAGGACGTGAAGGTTCATCTCGTCGCCATCGAAGTCGGCGTTGTACGGCGGGCAGTCGCACAGGTTGAAGCGGAACGTCTTGTGCGGCAGGATCCGGACGAAGTGGGCCATCATGCTCATCCGGTGCAGGCTCGGCTGTCGGTTGAACAGCACGATGTCTCCATCGAGGAGCTGGCGCTCGACGATCGAGCCCGGCGTGACGAGCTCGCCGCAGGCGTCGGCGTTCTTCTCCATCACCTTGATCCGTTGCCCGTCCTCGCGCACGAGGTAGTTGACCCCGCAACGGTAGCGGTTCGCCTCGTCGGGCGGCGGGCTGGGGCCGCGGCGCACGAGCTCCTTCGCGACCTCCTGGTTGTGGACCGTCACCTCGAGCGGGACGGTGAGACCCCGGGCGACCTCGATCGGCACCCCGACCTCGTTGATGGAGAGGAGCGGGTCCGGACTGATGACCGTGCGCGCGGAGAAGTTGACCCGCTTGCCCGAGAGATTGGACCGGAACCGACCGTCCTTGCCCTTCAGGCGCCGCGCGAGGGTCTTCAAGGGGCGGCCCGACCGGTGCCGGGCCGGCGGGATGCCGCTCGTCTGGTTGTCGAAGTACGTCGTGACGTGGTACTGCAGGAGCTCCCACAGGTCCTCCACGACCAGCTGCGGCGCGCCCATGTCGCGGTTCTCGCGCAGGCGCTGGTTGATCCGGAGGACGTCCACGAGCTTGTGCGTGAGGTCGTCCTCGCTCCGTTCCCCGCTCTCGAGGGTGATCGAGGGGCGGACCTGGACCGGCGGCACGGGAAGTACCGTCAGGACCATCCACTCCGGCCGGCCGAACTTCGGGTTCAGGTCGAGCGCTCGGACATCCTCGTCCGGGATCCGCTCGAGTCGCGCCCGGACCTCCTTCGGAGTGATCTTGTGACTGTTCTCGCGGAACGTCGTCGGCTTGTCGAGGACGATCCGCTGCTGGACCTCGTGGCAGTGCGGGCAGGCCCGCTCCTCTTTCGGCTCGCGGGCGCGGGGGGTCGAGGGCCCGTCCTCGGTATCGACCGGTGACTCGGCCCGGGAGCTCGGCGCGCCGGGGAGCATGCGGCCGCACGCGCGACAGGTCGATTGGAGGAGGCGCTTGATCTCCTTCGCGTAGCCGACGTGGATCACCGGCATCGCGAGCTCGATGATCCCGAAATGGCCGGGGCACTCGTTCACCCGTCCGCCGCAGGTGCGGCAGCGGAGGTTCGGTTCAATCACCCCGAGGTGGAGGTCCATGAGCCCCATCTCGATCGGGTAGCCGTCGTCGTCGTAGGTGTCGGCCGTGATGATCTTCACCGCGCTCATGCGGCGGATCTCGTCCGGCGAGAGGAAGGCGAACTGCAGGCTCTTGATCCGCTTGGATAGTCCTTGCGCCATCGTCGACCCTCCTACCGCATCTCCTCGAGCTGCAGCCGCATGATCACGCCGAGGCTGATCAGCTCCTCGAGCAGGAGCTTGAACGAGTAGCTCATCTCGACCGGATAGATCGACGAGGTGTTGCCGCAGCTCGGGCACCGCAGCGAGCTCGCCCGGGTGTCGGGGATGGCGATGTGGCCGCACTCGGGGTTGCCGCAGACATACTGGATCGTGCCGTCCGACTGGTCGAGCAGTCGGTCCTTGATGACCATCGCGACCCCATGGCCGATCAGGCAGTCGCGCTCCATCTCTCCGAAGCGTAGCCCGCCCTGGCGGGACCGCCCTTCGGTCGGCTGGCGCGTGAGGATCTGCACCGGCCCACGGGAGCGCATGTGCATCTTCCCGGCGACCATGTGGTGGAGCTTCTGGTAGTAGATCACGCCGACGAAGATCTCGGCCTCGAAGCGGCGGCCGGTGATCCCGTCGTAGAGCGTCTCCCGGCCGGACGGGTGGAAGCCGAGCGCCTTCAGGCCCTCGCGCAGCGCCTCTTCGCGCGCGCCGGAGAACGCGGTCCCGTCGATCGTGCGGCCTTCGAGGGCGCCGACCTTACCGCCCAGCATCTCGAGAACGTGGGCGACGGTCATCCGCGAGGGGATGGCGTGCGGATTGATCAGGAGGTCCGGAGTGATCCCGTCCCGCGTGAACGGCAGGTTCTCCTGCGGGACGATGAGCCCGATGACGCCCTTCTGTCCGTGACGGCTCGCGAACTTGTCCCCGAGCTCGGGGACCCGCTGGTTCCGGACCTTGACCTTGACGAGCTTCGAGATGTTCTCGCCCTCGGTCAGAATGACGTTGTCGACCCAACCGGATTCCCCGAAGCGGACCGTCACGCTCGTCTCGCGCCGCTTCTGCGGCGTCAAGAGGTCGGTCTTCTCCTCGAGGAAGCGGGGTGGGCTCGTCTTGCCGACGAGCACGTCCCCTTCCGTGACCTCGAGCTCAGGGAAGATGAGCCCGTCCTCACCGAGGTTCCGGTACGCGGTGTCGACCCGGGCGCCCGCGACGTCCGGTCGGGGGATCTCGAACCGGTCCTCTTGGCCACCGGGGTACTTGCGTTCCTCGCCCCGGTACGTTCGGAAGAACGAGGAGCGGCCAAGGCCGCGGTCGATGGCCCCTTTGGAGAACACGAGGGCGTCCTGCATGTTGTACCCCTCGTAGGAGAGGACCGCGACCACGAAGTTCTGGCCGGCCGGTCGTTCCGTGAAGTGTACGTAGCGCATGGTCTGCGTCTGGAGCAGCGGGGCCTGGGGGTAGTGGAGCAGGTGGCCCCGGGTGTCCGGCCGTCGGCGATAGTTCACGGACTCGACGCCGAGCGCCTGCTTCGCCATTCCCGAACCCATCGTGTTCCGGGGCGCCGCGTTGTGCTCCGGGTAGGGGATGAGCCCGGTGCAGACACCAAGCATCAGGTTCGGGTCGATCTCGAGGTGCGTGTGCCGTTCGTTGAGAAGGTCCGCGGTCGGGAACTCCTCGTGGCAGCGACCGCACTCGACGATCGCCTGGTCGCGCTTGTCGCCCATGGACATCCAGCGGATGTCGCTGCGGCTGAGCGCCTTCTCGCACTTCGGGCAGCGGTCCGCCGGAACGAAGGCGTCGACCGCGATGAGCGCGTCCTCCTCTTCCTCGGCGTCGATCCACTCGATCTTCCCCTGGCGGATGAGGTCGCTGAACGAGAGCGTGCCACGACCGAGCTCGTCAAGGTCGGAGCGGGAGACTCGCGGGACGCCGTTCTTCACCACGATGAGGGGACGGCGCAGACGACCGGAGTCACAGTGCACGATCACCTCGTTCATCTCGTCGTCGTAGCGGACGTTGATCTCGTAGGTCTTGTCGCCGAGCGTCGGGCTCAGCGTGCCGGTGCGCCGCCGTTCCCGGATCTCCCGGACGAGCTCGAGCGGCTGGGAGTGGAGCCCCACGAGGTTCCCGTTGACGTAGACCCGGGCCGCGCGCTTCCCCTTCGGTGCCGCGCCTTCTTGGAAGACCTCGGGGCCGATCTCGCGCGTGTTGAGGTCCCGGAGGATGAGGGTGACCTCCTCCTCATCGGCGCCCTCGGAGACGTCGACCGCCAATGCATAGTTCTTCACGAGTCCACAGTTCTGCCCTTCGGGGGTCTCGTTCGGACAGAGCCGACCCCACTGCGTCGGGTGCAGGTCGCGCGCTTCGAAGTGCGGCTGACTACGGGTGAGCGGGCTCGTCACACGCCGTAGGTGACTGATCGTGGACATGTGGCTGGTCCGGTCGAGGACCTGACTGACCCCGGCCCGACCGCCGACCCAGTTCCCGGTGGCGAGCGCATGGACGAGCCGCTGCGTGAGCAGGTCCGGCCGGATCGCGCTCGCGATACGGAGGTCCTTCTTGCGCGCGAACGAGCGCTCCAGCTGGTACTTGAGGTCCTTCAGCAGCAGGGAAAACGCCACCCGGAACAGGTCCTCCATGAGGTCGCCCGCGAGCTTGAGGCGCTTGTTCGCGTAGTGGTCCTTGTCGTCCTCGCCCCGCACCTTGAGGTGCAGCTCGAGGACCGTACGGGCCATCCGGGCGAGGTAGAGGGCTTTCTTGAGCCGGTCCGCCTTCGTGTCCCCGAGGTGCGGGAGGAGCGACCGGTCGAGGATGCCGTCGACCTTGCGCTGCCGATACTCCTTTGCCTGACCGGTCGCGAACTTCTTCTCGAGGAAGATAAGGGCGTCCTCGGTGGTCAGGATCCCTTCGGGCGGGTACAGCTTCTTCGATACGCACTCCTCGAGGTTGACGTTGAGGAGGTGCTTCATCGTCTGGACGAACGGCTCGTCCAGCGGGAGGAGCTCTCCGAGGACCGCCTGGAAGATCTCCTCGTCGTTCTTCATCCCGAGGGCCTTCATCAGGACCACGAGCGGGATCTGCCCGCTCGCCGTCGGGACGCTGACCTGGAGCACGCCGTCCTTCTTCTTCTCGACGACCGTCAGCGAACGGTAGCCCCCGCGCTGGCTGAAGACCTTCGCGCTCTCGATCGGGGTGCCGTAGCGCTCGTTGTACTCCGCGAAGATGCGGTTGGGCGCGAGGTCCTCGAGGCTGATGATGACCCGCTCGGTCCCTCCGATGATGAAGTACCCGCCGGGGTCGAGCGGGTCCTCCCCGTACTCGACCAGCTTCGCGCGGTACTCGTCGTCCGACAACCAGATCTGGTCGTCCTCGCTGATCTTGTACCGGTTCAGGTTGCACGGACGGCTCTTGACCATGATGGGGAGGTCCCCGATGTGGACGTCCTCGGGAGCGCGCTCGACGCCGTTCTCCACGACCGTGACCTTGAGGTAGATCGGTGCCTGGTAAGTGAGATTGCGCAGACGCGCCTCCATCGGCGTCAGGGTCGGCTTGGAGCCGACCGGCTCCTTGACGAAAGGCGCCCCGATGAAGATCGTCGGTTCCGCCGACGGGTTCACGTTGCCGCGCGCGTCGCGTCGACGGCCGACGCGAACGTAGATCGAGCTCTTCGTCTTCTGGACGTCAAGACGGATCACCCCGCGCTCCGCGGAGTCCTCGCTCACGCGGGCATCGTCCACGATCCGCTGCATCCGCGAATTGGGGTTGTCCTTCGTCGGGAGGAAGTCGTTGAAGCTGGCGAGGTGGTGGTTGACGATCGAACGCTCTCGGAAAAAGCCGTCGACGATTTCGCGCATGGACCTTCAGTCTCCCCCCACAGAGGGAACGATGAGCCGGTAAGCGATCGCTTCGCCCGCGGTCGCGCTTGGCCGTCGCACCCGGACCAGGCGACCGACCAGGATCTCCCCGCTCTCCCGCATCGCCTCGTACTTCGGGTCGGTCTTGAGGCCGGGGTCGGCGACCAGGATCTTCGGAAGCCGTTCGGCCGGAGCGGCGAGTCCCTCGAGCACCTTCTTCGACTCCGCCTCGGAGAGGATCTCGTGCGGGGGGGCGAGGTGGTGCGCGACGAACGGGCGCTTCGGCGGGGCGGGGGCGGCGGCCTTCTTGCGGGACCGGCGGGTGCTGGATGGCGTCATACGATGCTCCTAGGAAGGGGACGGGCCCGGGGGGACGTCCGGAGCGGCCCCGCGTCGACGGCGGGACGGCTCGTTCGAACCCCCGACCACCTGGTTAAAAGCCAGATGCTCTTTTTAGGGCCGCCGGCAGAGCCGAGCGACCAACCTAACTGAGCTACGGGCCCGATCCCGATCCGGACCGGTGGGACCCGGGAGCCGTATTTCAACCTATCCCTGGCCGGATTCACTGAAGGCTCTCCAAGCTGGAAATGATCGACCAGATAGCCGTACGTCCATGGGTCGGGAGGTTCGGGTCGTTCGCGAGGTCGTCCAGGACGTAGACCGCGCTCGCGATCCGCACGTCGAGCGCGACCCGCGGCTTCGCCAGCTCCTCCTTCGCCGATTGCGCCCCGCGACGGACGTTCCGGGGCACGGAGGAGTCGTCGGCGAGCTGCGCGAGGGACTCGACGATCCGATGAAGGGCCGGTGTTTCGCCATCGTGGAGGCCGGGCGAGGGCGCGGCGGCACTCCCCGTCGTCGGCGCTGTCGACTGGACCGTCATGCCGGCCGCGTCTCCCCCGCCTCCTTGTAGGCGGTGACCACGAGCAGCGTCTTCGTCTCGCGGATGCCACGGACGCCCGGGAGCCGGTGGAGCACGAACTCCTTCAGCTCCTCGTAGTGGGGAAACCGCACCTTGAGGAAGATGTCGGTGTCTCCCGTGACGAGGAAGACGTCCTCCACCTCGGCGAACCTCGCGACCTCGCTCGCGACCGTGTCAGCCTCGCTCGTCTCCACTTTGAGCGCGATGAGCGCGACAACGTGCTCGTCGCCCCATACCTTCGTGAAGGCGCTCTCCACGGCGCGGCTCACGGGCGGTTTGGACGTGGTTGGTTTCTCCATGATCGTTCCTCCTCGATTGCGGTACCTTCTCCCCGAAAGCGAATGGCCCGGACCCGTCGACCCTACGCCGCCGGGGCGGACTCGAACTCCTCTTGGAGGTCGTTGATGACCTGGTCGATCACAGACCCGGCGGTGGGGCCCCGGTACTCGCGAACCCCGCCGGCCTCGCTCGAGACGCGCGCGATCAAGTCGGCCGGCCCGCGGAGAAACTCGACACTACAGATGAACTCCTCCATGATGGCCGGCCCCCCACCGCGCCGACCGGCCGAAAAAGGACTGCTATATAGGTTTTCGCATACCGGGAACCGAGCGCCCCAGGGCCACCCCATCCGCGTTCGGACGACGGGGACCGTGCGTGACCCGAGCGGTGCAGGAAAACCTGTCCGCGAGCGCTGCCCGTCGCACCAGCGGTGAGGTCCGGGCGAGTACGGAGCGGCGGGCGCGAGCCCCCGGGAGCACGCAGGGAGCAGGGTTATTTCCTCGGACCCTTAGAACCAGCCGAGGGTGTTTCGGTGGCCACCGACGTGTCCACGATTCGCGTGGAGGTCCGGGTCGAGCTCAAGCCCGGAGTCATGGACGCCGAGGCCGCCAGCATCGAGAAGTCCCTCGGCCTTCTGGGCATCGGCGGGGTCCGCCGGGTCACGACCGCCCGCGTCTACGACCTCGAGTTCTCGGGAGTCTCGTTGAAGGAAGCGCGACGGCGCGCGGAGACCGCGGTCGATCGGCTGCTGGCCAACCCAGTGATCCATCGGGTCTCGGTCCGACCTGTATCGGCCTGAACCCATGTCAGAGTGGTCGGAGGATGTCGGGGTCGTCCCCTTCCGCTCCGCGTCGATCGCGGAACTCGGCCGGACCTCGGGCGACCGCGGGCTGGGTTTCGACCGCGCAGAGCTCGGCCGCTTGCGCGACTACTTCCGGGCCGAGGGTCGGGACCCGACGGATGTCGAGCTCGCCGGCATCGCCCAGAGCTGGCGCGAGCACTGCAGTTACACGAGCTCGCGCCCATTCCTCCGGCGGGCGTTCCGGGGACTGCGGGAACCTCCGCGCGTGCTCGGCACCGGCGATGCGGGAGTGATGCGGTTCGAGCCCGGGTTCGCCTACGCCCTACGGATTGAGTCGCACAACCACCCGTCGGCCGTCGAGCCGTACGGGGGCGCCGCGACGGGCATCGGCGGCATCCTGCGGGATGTCCTGGCCGTGGGCGCTAAACCGGTCGCGCTCTCCGACCCCTTGTTCTTCGGCCCGCTCGACCTCTCGGCCGACCGGACCCCGACGGGCGTCCGGTCGCCACGGTACATCGCCGAGGGGGTCATCGCGGGGATCCGCGACTACGGGAACCGGGTCGGCGTCCCCACCGTCTCGGGCGGGGTCTACTTCGACCCGTCCTACGTCGTGAACCCCCTCGTCAACGTCGGCTGCGTCGGGTTCCTTCCCCGTTCGCGGCTCCGCCCGAATCGGGCGCAGGCCGCGGGCGACCGGCTCGTCCTGGTCGGCGGGCTGACCGGTCGGGATGGGATCGGGGGGGTCTCGTTCGCTTCGAAGGAGCTCACCGACCGCAGCGAGTCGGAGTCCCGCGGCGCTGTGCAGCTCGGGAACCCGATCATGAAGGAGCCGCTCATCCACGCCTGCCTGGAAGCGTTCGACCGCGGGCTCGTGCGCGCGCTCAAGGACCTTGGAGGCGGAGGCGTCGCGACCGCCGCGGGGGAGCTCGCCTTCGCCGGAGGCTTCGGCCTCGCGATCGACCTCGCCCGCGTTCCGCTGCGCGAGCAGGGTCTACTCCCCTGGGAGGTCTGGGTTTCGGAATCCCAGGAGCGGATGGTGCTCGACGTCCGGCCCCGCGATCTGCCCGCTCTCGCGGAGATCTTCCGGCGCTACGACGTTCCCATGACCGACCTCGGCGAGGTGACCGAGGGGCCATACGAGTCCATCGAGTGGCGCGGAGCCCCCGCGGGCCACCTTCGGCTCGGATTCCGGGTCGACCCGCCCCCGGCTCGCCGGACCGTCCGCGCCCGCGGGCGGCGCAAGCCCTCTCCGCCGGTCACCCCTTCCACCGAGATCGGCGCGCTCTTCGAGGATCTCGTGCTCGCGCCGGACTCGCTCTCTCGGGAGGGAGTGATCCGTGTGTATGACCACGAAGTGCAGGGTCGGACCGTCGTGAAACCGTTGCACGGCGGCGTCGCATCTCCGTCGCACGGGGATGCCGCCGTACTTCAGCCCCGGCCGGAGAGCGCGCGCGGACTTGCGATCACGACCGCGGCACAACCATGGGCGTGCCGGGAGGACCCACGGACCGGGGCGGAGCTCGTGGTCGAAGAGGCGGCCCGCAACCTCTACGCGGTCGGCGCGCGACCGGATGCGTTCACCAACTGCCTCAACTTCGGGAACCCCGAGGACCCACGGGTTCTCGGCGACTTTGCGGCCGTGACCGCCGGGTTGGGCCGAGCGGCCCGGGCGCTCGGTTTCGCCGTGCCGAGCGGCAACGTGAGCTTTTACAACGGGGGCCTCGGCGCCGAGATCCCTCCGACCCCCGTCCTTCTCGCCACGGGGATCGTGACGGACATCGCTCACGCTACCACGGCGGACCTCAAGGAGGCAGGGAGCTCGCTCTACCTCGTCGGACGGTCGCGGCCGGAACTTGGCGGCTCGCTCTGGGCCCGGCGGAACGGCCGAACCGGCCTCGCCGTCCCTCGTTCCGACCCCAGTGCGGTGCGGCGGGCGGGAGAACGGCTCCTGGTCGCGATGCAACATGGTCTGGTCCGGGCTGCCCACGACGTTTCGGACGGCGGACTCGCGGTGACGCTCGCCGAGATGGCATTCGGCGGACACCTGGGGTTCGACGTCGACCTGGAGCGGGCCGGCCTCGAGGCACCAGCGATCGGCCTGGTTGCCGAAGGCGGGTCCCGCTGGGTGGTCGAAGTGCCCGAGCGGTCGGCCGCCCGCTTCGAGCGCACGCTGGGCCGGGTACCCCACGCGCGGTTGGGACGTGTCCGAAAGGAGCCTTTCGCCGTATGGCAAGCCGCCGACGCCCTCCTCGCTCGCATTCCGCTCGATCCCCTCTACGAACGATGGCGAGGAGGGCTCGGTCTCCCGTGACCGTCTCGGGAGCTCGGGGTTGACCGTCAGCGCCCTCGTCTCGGGCGGCAAGGACTCGGTCTATGCGAGCTATCTTGCGGACACGCAAGGCTGGCCGGTCGACGAGCTCATCACCCTCCGCCCGTCGAACGCCGACTCCCTGATGTTCCACACTCCCAACCTCGACCTCGTCGCGCTTCAAGCCGCCGCCTGGGGAAAGCGCCACCGTGCGATCCCGGTGCCGAACGAGGGGGAAGGTGCGGAGCTCGCCGCGCTCGAGACGGCGCTCGCCGGCGAGACCGGGCCGGTCGTGGTCGGCGCGATCGCCTCCTCCTTCCAATGGACGCGTGTCCTTCGCGTCGCGGACCGCGTCGGCCGACGCGTCTACGCTCCCCTCTGGCGGGTCGACGCGCGACGGGTCGTACGAGAGGAGATCGCCGCCGGACTCGATGTGCGGCTCGTCCACCTCGCCGCCGAGCCGCTGACCCCCGAACTACTCGGTCGTCGCCTCGACCCCGGACTCCTTTCCGAGCTGGAGCGGCGGAGCCGAGAGGTGCGGCCCGTGAACGTCGCCGGAGAGGGAGGGGAGTACGAGACCCTCGTCGTGGACGCGCCGTTCTGGTCGCACCGGATCTCGATCGACTCGACTCGCACCGCGACGGACCGCTCTACGTCGCGATGGATCGTGGACACCGCCCATCTCGCCTCACGGGACCGCGGGGCCGTTCCCGGAGGCCCGTCATGACCCCCGCCCGCCGATCCAGCGCGCGCGGAGAGTTGCCGGCGCGAACGCGCACCGCGGTCGATCGGGTCTTCCAAGCGCTCGGGGACGCCCGCGCGCGGCCGAATCTCCCTTGGCTCGCGTTCCTCAGCGGCGCGCCGGTCGAACGCCTCGCGCCGTTTCTCGCGGAGCTCGAAGAGCTCGTGCCGTTCGCCGTGGAGATCCGCCGCCGGCACGTCGAGGCGGGCCGCCCCGGGTATGCGCAGTTCCGGGCGCCGTTCGAGCTCTACGTCCTCGTCCGCCATCTCCGGCCCGAGCATATCATCGAGACCGTGGTCAGTAGCGGTGTCTCCTCCGCGCACTTCCTGCTCGCGCTCCGGCGGAACGGTCGGGGGCAGCTCCACTCGATCGACCTCCCCCTCCACCAGACCGGCCCGGAGTTCGGGCCCCGCGACTCTCCCGTCGCGCTCCCCCCGGGCCGGTT
>DAHVAA010000130.1 GCA_027314845.1 Thermoplasmata archaeon
TTCCTCAACGCGGCGGCGATCGGAATCCTGATCTTCCTGCTCGGCGACCTCTTCCTCGACGTCGGACCCGTGATCTACAGCAATCCCACCAGCGCTTTCCTAGCCGATGCCGGGAACGCGACGATCTTTGTGGTCGCGGTCGCCGCGGCGTTCCTCGCGCTGTTCTTTTCCGAGCACCGGTCGAAAGGTTCTGCCCTCGGCGCGGAAGGGCTCGCCCTCATCGTAGCGCTCGCGATCGGTTTCCAGAACCTCACCGAAGGCCTCGTCCTCGGTTCGTCCTGGGCCGGTGGGGCGGTCGGGCTCACCACGGTCGTCTTCCTCGGGTTCTTCCTGCAGAACATCACCGAAGGCTTCCCGATCGCGGCCCCGTTCCTCGGCTCGGTCGAGCGACGGGCCGGGCTCATCGCGGGCTTTTTCCTGATCGGAGGGCTCCCGGCGTTCATCGGCGGAGTGACCGGATTCTTCTACAACAGCGTCACGCTCGACCTCGTCTTCTCCTCCCTGGCGATCGGCGCGATCCTCTATTCTATCGTGCCGATGATGCGGATGGCGTTCCGGCCGGCCCAGCCCCCGGAGGCGACGTACCTGAAGCAGCGGCTGACCTACATCGGGATCCTGGTCGGATTCCTGGTCGGCTTCGCGGTGAACGCGCTCTAGAGGCTCACCGCGCCGGATGGGCGCGCGCCCGGCGGAGCGGCCGACGCCGACGCGGGGGGGTCCGCGCCGGAGTCGCTTCGGCCGCGATGTTCAGGAGGTCTCGGCCGATATCGTCGAGCAACTTCCCCGCGAACTGGGCTTTCGGTCCCCGGATCCACAGACGTCCCTGGCCCCGAGGGAGGACGAGGGCGTTCGTATCCGGCCGCCCCATCGTCGCGGCGTCGTTCGCGATGACCCAGTCGGCGTCGGTCTCTTCGGCGAGCTGACGGCCCTCCGATTCCAGTTCCGCCGCCGTTCGGCCCGCGTCCAGCTTGAAAGCGACCAGACGGGCCGGACGGGGGGCCAGACGTCGGAGCTCGGGAAGCACCTTCGGTGCCCGACGCAGCGTGAGCGTGAGGGTCTCGTGCTCGCGGGACCGGATCTTGCCGGCCTTCGCGTCGAGCGTGAAGTCGGAGAGCGCTGCCGGCACGATCACCGCCGTCGCCCGGGAGAGCTCGGCGCGATGCCGACGAGCGAGAGCGAGGAGCTGCTCGACCCCTCGCCAACGTTCGGTCGGGATCCAGCTCGGGACCGGTACCTCGAGCGCGCCGGCCCAGAGCACGACCCGGGCACCCCGGTAGTACGCCTGGTTGGCGAGCGCGACCGCCGAGGTCCCCGAACTCTCGTTCGTCACGGAACGGACCGAGTCGATCGACTCGCGCGCGGCGCCCCCGATGACGATCACGTCCTTGCCGGCCCAGGGCCCGGCGGCCACCCGGTGGAGGACGGCGGCGGCGACCTCCTCGGGCGTCGCGATCTTCTCTTCCCCCTCGACCGCCGCGCCACGGACGACGCCGACGCCCCAACTCTCGAGCTTCTCGAGGTTCTCCCGGACGGCCGGGTTGATCCCCATGAGCGAATGCATCGCCGGAGCGACCAGCATCGGGACCCCACCGCCCAGCGCGACCGAAGCGCAGGAGGTGACGGGGGTGTCGTCGATACCGTGGGCGATCTTTGAGAGGGTGTTCGCGGTCGCCGGTGCGACCAGGTAGAGGTCGGCCCTCCCTTCTCCCGGACCCAGCAGCGTCACGTGCTCCACGTTCCCGGTGAGCTGCACGACGGGGGGGTGGCCCGAGGCAAACTCGAGCGCCTCCGGACCGATGATCCGGGTCGCTTCGGGGCTCATCACCGTCCGAACCTCGGCCCCGTGCCGGAGCAGCTCTCGGACAACCTTCGGGACCTCGACCGCGGCGATCGAGCCGGAGACGCCGACCACAATGTGTTTGCCCCGCAGGAGTTGGGTCGTTCTCCCGCGGATCACGTGGCTTGGGTGCACCATTTCCCGACCCGGGTACCTCCGGTCCTCCCCGAGCCCCGGCCGTGTATTAGAGCGCGTGGCCCCCGTCGGATTAAAGAGGTGTCCCGGCTGCCCCGGTGATGGCCGACCCGGAACCCTCCGTGACCGGACCGCCGCGTCGCGAGGAGCCCCAACCCCCCATGGAGGGTACGCCGCTCCCGGTCCTCCCGGCGACCAGCCACTTTGCGGAAGTCGCCCGCCCCGTGGCGGCGTATCGTCCAACGGTCGCCCCGCGCCGCGTCGACCGAGGGGTCGTCGTCTTTGACCTCGACGGCACGATCCTCAACGACCTCAACTCGATCAGCCTGGTCGCGGCCGACGTCATGGCCCAGGCGTTCGGCACTCCGGCGCCCGAGGCCCGTATCCACTACCTCGCCACCACCGGCATGCCGTTCGAGGCCCAGCTTGCCCAGCTCTACCCCGAGGCGCCCCCGGCACTCCGCGCCAGTACCGCTCGGACGTTCCATCAGCGGAAGGTCACGGAGGCCTATGCTCACGCCGAACCGTTTCCCGAGATCCCTCGGGTCCTGAAGCAGCTCGCTCAGGAACGCTGGACTCTCGCGGTCTCGACCGGGGCGGAAACGGAGATGGCCGAGCTCATCCTGGAACGAGAGGGCTTGAGGTTCTGGTTCGAGGAGGTCCTCGGCTCTCGGGATGGAACGAAACGGGAGCACCTCAGAGAGTATCGCCGTCGCTTTCCCGAGGTACCGATCTTCCTCGTCGGCGACTCCCGATTCGACATGGAAGCGGCCGTGGGCGTGGAGGGCGTCGTGCCCCTGGGCCGGGCCTCGCGGATGCCGGAGTGGACGCTCACTCCGGCCGACCTCGGTAAGTGGGGCGCGGCGTGGGCCGACTACTCCCTCCATGAACTGCCGGAGGTTCTGGCCCGACTTTCGAAGGCACCGAGGAGCCCCCGCGCCGGCCGTCGGCCCCCGGGACCGAGTGCACGGCCGGCTTCCTCGAGAAAGAAGCGACGACGCCCGTAGGGCCGGGACCGAGAGTCTCACGGAGCGGGGGAGGGCCCCGCGCCGCTTTGAACCCGGGTCGAGGGATCCACAGTCCCCCAGGATAGGCCAAGCTACCCCATCCCGGCCACGTCCGTTCCACGATGCGCGCCCATGAAAAGGTTTCCCCGGTGGGGCGGGCTAAGGGCGCGGCGGCCGGGAAGGTCCCTTGAGGTCGTCTTCGAGGTCGCGTAGGGTTCGCCGACGTTCCCGGCTTTCCGCCCGAGCCACGTATATGAAGAACGCCCCGAATCCGACCGCGAGACCGGCGGTCATCCACGCTGGGAAGAACTCGAACCCTGCACCGGTCCAGTACAGCCCGAATCCGAGCGCCACGCCCAGACCCACCATGAGAGAACCCCCGACCAGGAACGTCGTCTCGCGGAGGACCATGTCATCTCCCGGGATCCCGGGTCGATTGCGGCCCGTCCGGCCGGTTCACTTGTACGCCCATACGACGGCTTGCCCGTAGAACCGCCACGGATTCCCGACGTGCGAAAACCCCCCGCGGGAGAGGGCGGCGAGCTCGGCCGCCACGGTGCACGGATGGTCGAACTTCTCATGCTCGTGCCACACCTCCTGCGGGCTATTCCACGCCTTCGCCCCACCGGAGCGGCGCGAGAGTTCCGTGGCGATCTGGGCGTACCGTGTGTCGAAGGTCGCGTCCTCGGGAAGATGGTCGTCGGCGTCACCGAAGTATCCCCCCGGGGGGAGCGCGCGGTAGATCCGGCGGAACAGCCGCCATTTCTCCCGGTCGGCGAGGTGGTGGATCGCGAGCGCGGAAAGCACCGCATCGTACTCGCCGTGAGGGAGCTCGCCGAGGTCCCCGGTCACCAGCTCGACCCGATCGCGGAAGCGTCGGAGCTTCTCCCGTGCGCGAGCGATCATTCGCCCGGAGATGTCGAGGCCGACCACCCGGGCATGGGGGAACGCCTCGAGGACGACCTCCGTCAGAGTACCGGTGCCGACCCCCAGCTCGAGGATCCGGAGGGAGCGCGTCGGTAGGAACGGGATCCCGCGTACCAGCGTCCGATGCAGTTCTCCGTAACCGGGCATCGACGCCCGGGCCGTGCGGTCGTACGCCCCGGCTTCCCGGTCGAACTCCCGACGGAGCCGGGCCGATCGCCCCTGCGGGTTCATCGACCGGGGGAGGTACCTGCCTTCTTAGAAGTTGGGGGACCGCCTCCGGTTCCGCAAGCCTCATGCCCCCGTGAGCTCCCGTTCGTCGGGCGGGAAGATGGCCGGCTACCAGGACCGACGGATCGGCTTCGTGATCGGCCTGCTCGGAGCGCTCCTGATCCTCGTCAACGGGCTCCTCATCCTCCTCGGGGGAGTGGTGTTCCTTGCGCTCGGGCGCGGCCTTCGCGCGGTGGGCGCCATCGACCAGGGCCTGCTGCACGTGGTCTTCGCCGTACTCGCCGGGTTCTTTCTGCTCTTGGGCCGCGCCCGGGGCGAGGACCGTACCCTCGCGGCCGGAGCGGTCCTCGTCGTCCTCGTGGTCGTCGGGTGGGTCCTGCTCGGGCTGACGAGCGGTCTCCTTCCCCTGCTCGGGTCGGTGCTGATCCTCGTGGCCGGAGTCCTCTACCTCGTGGCCGGCCGCTGAACCGGCTCTGCGGGATCGCCCTCGGGAACCAAACGCGACGGCTTTGCGGGCATCGTTAAGAGGTCCGGCGCCGCTGGGCCCGAGATGGCGTTCGTCCCGTTCACCGCGGTCGACCGTACCGCGCTACGCTGGCTCCGCACCGAGGAGTCGCCGATGGTCTTCGAGCTCCGCGCGGATACCGCTGTCGTGGGCCGGCTCGCATGGAGCCAGCCGGTCGGCTCGCTCGCTCGGGCCGAAACGTCGGAGGGCAAGTGGACGCTGAAGCGAGGGGGTTTTCTCAACCCACACATCACCGCCCGTCGGTCCGACGGGGGCGAGCACCTCGCTCGCCTCACCGTACATTTGAGCTACCACCGGATCGAG
>DAHVAA010000131.1 GCA_027314845.1 Thermoplasmata archaeon
GATCGCCCTCGTGCTCGCGAACGAGTTCCTTATGGGCTGGACCTTCCAGGCGGCCGCCGGGGCACCGATCTCGGTCGGGCTCGGGAGCGGGACCGCGTTCCTCTCGGGCGTTGCTTCCGTGGTCGCCTCCCCCTGGTTCCTCTTCACCATGTCGGCGGAGATGTTCCTGACCGCGTTCCTCCTCCGCGATCGTCTGCCGAAGGCCGTCACGTTCGTCCTGCTCGCCCAGTCGGTGATCATGCTGTTCTCGCCGCCCGCGCTCGATTCGCGGGTCTGGGTCGATACGTCGGTCTATCTCGCGAGCGCGGTGATGATCGCGCTCTTCGTCTTCCTCATGGAATTCCTCTACCGGACTCGGAGCTTTTCCGAGGGGCTCTCGACCTACCTCGTGCGCCTGCTCTGGGTCTATGCGCTCATGATGGCGGGCCTCTACCTCTGGCTGGTCTACGGTGACGGGCTCGCGTTCGCGGTCTCGGTCGTCGCCGAGATGGTCCTCTACTTCGACCTTGTGATACGGCCCGAACGGATCGTGCTCGCGAAGCCGTTCACCTGGCAGGAGCGCCGGGACTGGACGGTCCTCGTGCTCGCGGGGATCTTCCTCTCCGAACTGTTCATGGGCGCGTTGCTCGACGCAGAACTCTTCGGGTCCAGCTTCACCGCGACGGTTCGCTCGCTGGCCCTCGCGGGCGGTCCGGGGACGATCGCCTACCATGCCCTGTACAACGGGTTCTGGTTCGTCGCGCTGACCACCGCGTCGACCGGGTTCCTCCTGATGATGGGTCTCGAGATGGGCTCGCTCGTCGCGTTCAAGTTCCGTGAAACTCGGAGCCGGGAGACCCGGGTGCGGCTCGCGTTGATGATGGGTTCCTACGGGGCGTTCGCGGTGTTCTTTCCGAGCATCTACTACTCGATACTCTTCCCGGGCCTTGCGGCGGGGACCGACGTACCGGTGCTGGGGTGGAGCATGGGCATCGGCTCGGCTCCCCTCGCGGTCGGAGTGTTCGGAGTGGTGCTCGCCACGTACGCGGCGACCGGGGTCGCCTCCTTCCTCTTCGGCCGACGGGCGATCTGTTCGACGTTCTGCACCGCCCCGTTGATGTTCCAGGGGACCGCGATCGACGCGATGAAGAGCTTCAACCGAAGTTCTCCCTTCGCGCGGTCGTACCTTTCGAGCCGGTTCTCCCGAGCGTACTCGGCGACGACGGCCGCGGTCCTCACGTCGCTCGTGGTCGCATCGTTCGCCTCGTACCTCGACTCGACCGGTGTTTGGCACGTCACGGTCCTGGGCGCCGACCCCACGGTGTTCCTCTTTGCGTTCTACTTCAGCGTCCTCTGGTACGTGCTGTTCGTCACGATCCCGTACGCGGGCAACTACAACTGCGTCACGATGGGTTGGTGCTATACCGGCACCATCAGCCAGGCGTTCAGCCGGCTCGGCTTCTTCCGGCTCAAGGTTCGGGACCGCGAGGTCTGCCGCCGCTGCACCACGGTCGACTGCGCGAAGGCCTGCCCCGTGGGGCTCGTCGACATGCCCGGTCACTTCCGTCAGAAGGGCGAGTTCCGAAGCTCGAAGTGCTGTGGGGTGGGGGACTGCGTGGAGGCCTGCCCGTACGGGAACATGTACTTCTGGGACGTGCGCCACTGGCTCCGCGACCGACTCGGCATCCCTCCGAAGCCGGAACCCGTGCGGTTGCCGATGGTTCGGACAACCTTCCGGCCTGACCCGTCCCTAGACCTGGCGGGCGTGAACACGGCCCCGGCGACCGCCAGTCCCGTGCGGTCGTGAACCGCGGAGCCCGGCGGGCCCTCCTCTCGACAACCCAGGCGGGCTACTCCTCGCCGTCCGCCGGGGCGAAGATCATTCCTTCGGCGACCTTCGGCAGGAACATTGTGGACTTGTGGGCCATGACATGGCCGGATCCGAACGCCCGCCGTTCGATCCCCTCTTCCGTCAGCGGCGGAAGTAAGAGGGCGGTCCCCCCCTCCGCCGGGTGACCCTGGGCGAGCACTCGGTCGAGAGCGGCCCGCGGCGAGCGCACGAACTCGAGCTCGTGAGGGTCGACGTGGAGGCGCTCCTCGAGGAACTCGTGGAGGAGGTCGAAGTCGGCGCCCACGTCGTCGTTCGGCTTCCCCCGCACCTCGTACAGGTCGACCCCGTCGCTGGCGAGGAACCCGCGCCGGCCCTGCGCGTGCATCGCTCCGAGCGACTGGATCGCGGCCGGCGCGCCCGCGGGCTCGGGAAGACGCCGGACCTCCTCGAACTCTTTCCGCGCGGCGGTGAGCAGTTCAGGGAACGGCACGGTGCTCGCCGGGAGCACCCGATGCCAGGGACGCACCCGGAGCGCCCGGTCTCTTCCGTCCACCAGCATCGTGAGCGGCGCGGTGGGCCGTCCCTCGTAGTGGCGGTGCGCGGCGGCGGTGAAGCGATGGTGGCCGTCCAGGATGAGCAGTCGTAGACTCCCCACCATCTCTCGCAGTCTGTCGACCGCTTCGGGCTCGTCGATCCGCCAGAGGCGGTGCGTCGTCCCGTCCAGCGTTGCTTCCGCGGCGGTTGGGACCGCCCCCTCGAACGCGAGGCCGCGCCGGTCGAGCCCCAGGCGACGCTCGAGCTCGTCGTTGAGACGGTGGTCCGCGGCGTGGTAGCCCGCGAGTATCGGGGCGAACGTCATCCCGGTCCCATCGGTGAGCGCGACCCGTTCGTCCACGCGGTCGTCGAACGTTCGCTCGTGGAGCGCGACGTTGTCGTGCTCGAGCCGACCGAGGTCGAGGCATCCGACGAGGCCGAGCAGAAGGTACTCCGGTCGCCGCTCCGCGGGCTCAATCGTTTCAAGGATGTCCGGCGGAGGGACATAGCGGATGCCATAGACGTAGTAGGCGGGCCGAGTGTCCCGTACGTAGGCCCCTGCACGCAACGCCTCGCCGAGGTGCCCGACCGCCGACAGCACGAACTGATCGACCGGGAGCGTCCGTGGACGGGGGACGAACCGGGCGGCGTTCGACGGATGCCGAGCGAAGCGGAGGAGCTCGGAGTCCGAGAGCGTATCGTAGACCGGGCAGACGAGATCGTTGGGGTCGACCACGCGGGGGTCTGGGTGCCAGGCACGCACCGGTGAAAGCGCGACCATGAACGACGCGGTGCGGCGGACGGGGTTCACCTATAAGGCCGAGCGGGCCGGCGCCGCGAGTTCCGGCTCTCGAGTTTCGGGGCGTTAGTCGAGGTTGACGAAGTGCGTATTAGGTCCGGAGAGCTCATCACCTACGGGCCCCGGAGGCGACCTGCGAGTAGAGGCGCCGCGTCTTTTGGGCACCTCCGGAGCCCACGCCGACCGGACGGGTCTCCTCATTCCATCCGTGGGTCGAGGGGTCGACGTTCCGCAGGGCGGGTTTAGGCCGTTGGCTCCGCCTCGCGCGTTATCCGATTGGAACCGCTCGAAACCCACCTCGCGTAGCGGGGCATGACTGGCGGGTGCGCGTGACCGTGGCCCGAAGTCGCTGTCTCCCTACGCTTTGCCGGTAGAAGACGAATCTCGCACCCACGCCTCGATCCCGGCACTGTCCTGGTCAAACTCCGTCGAGAAGAACTTGTCGACGGCCGCCGGAATTTCCTCTACCCCCAGGTTGGGGGAAACAAACTCCCCGACAACCGTCACGCCCGTGCGTTTGCCCCGGGGGGTATAGTAGATGAAAAAGACCGAGCCGGTGAACGGACCTTCGAGCACTTCGTACGCGATCCCTGTCGGGTGAAAAGAGGTCCATCGCATGGTGAACCGTGAAGCGCTGCCCAAGAACGGCTGTTCCCACGAGTACTCGCCCGAATTCCCGGGAAGTCGCTTCCGGACCGTACTTTGGTGCCGATGCGCGTCCGCGTGTCGGTCCCCCGAGCCCACGAACTGCCAGACGATGTCGAGAGGAGCGTTGAAGACGCTTCCGTCGTCGCGAAGGAAGACCACGAATCCTCGAAAGCTCGCTCCTACTTACGGATTAGACCCGGCGAAGTCTCCGGCTACGGCTCGAGGTCCGGGAGGAACCCGAGGTTGGGCCAGATAGTCCCAACTCAGACCCGAGGTCGTACTCCGCCGGCCACGGTCCCATCTCGTGGCCGGTTCGAAAGGACTCTCTGGCTCGGACGACGTATCGCTGCAAGGGTATCCGGGAACCTAATAGACTGGCATGCGAATCCGGAACCCGGTGGGGCAAGGGGGGACTGTAAGAGTGGAGGCCGGCAAGATTGGGCCCAGGAGACCATCGTGCGCCTGCTGCGATTGCCCCGAAGGGTGCTGCCACTGTTGTGCGTGCTGCTCGGTAGGCGTTGCGTGCTGCCCGGCATGTCCTCCCGGGGAACCGGGCCCGCTCTGAGGGTCTACCGGAAGCGTCGGCCCCGTTCACTGGCGCGGCGACGCGCGCTTCGACTCAGCCTTGACGACGATGACCTGGCGGGTGCTTGAGTCTACGATCCAGGTCATCTCGTCACCCTTTTGCAGATCGAGTATCGGGACGACGACCTGAGGGATCGTTGGCCGCAGGGTCTCGGATCTCCCCTCGGCGCGCGAGGCTGGAGCCCGACCAACGGCTCCGGGCTCCCCTTCCACCTATTGACCTCCCGGCGGAGACTCGTCCTGAGAGGCAAGTCAAGCGAACGACCTTTGAGTGTGGTCCGATCGGAGCGCCTCGGGGTCCAGGGCGGATACGTTGCAACACCGGGCCCGAGACTCTTCGGGCAGGGGGCCGATTCTCTGATGGTAAGTGGGCCCAGTCGGTTTTGCAAGAAGTTACTGATAGAACCTACCGAAAATCGGGCCTTCCGAGCATGCCGGTCGGCCCGTGGCTCGGCGACGTCTTCCCCCAAGATCGAGAAGCACAAACCAGCTTCGCTCGGAAGTCGACATCGCGGCAGGGAGCTCGGCAGAAGCGGAGCCAGAGGCG
>DAHVAA010000132.1 GCA_027314845.1 Thermoplasmata archaeon
CGTTCGGTTCGCGAGGTCGGACCCGAACCCGGCTGGGATGACCAGACCGGCGCTCAGGCTGTTGTGGGCCAAGTAGTCGGAGAGGTTACCGACGCTCGGAGCGACGAGCGAGACGGAGACCACTCCTGTCGCGTTCAGTGCGGTCAGGAACTGCGTGCTCGCGGCCGACCCCTGGTCGAGATTCTCCACCGTGAGCGGGACGGCGGCGCTCCCGGTGTTCGAGAAGACCGCCCCGAAGATGAGGATCAGGATGACCGGGAAAATGAGGGACATGAACAGCCCGAGAGGGTTGCGGAGGTAGCCCTTCGCGAAGGCGGGGAAGTACGCCCCGACCCGACGGAGGTTCACGAGCGCGCCTCCCGGTCGCTGGCCCGTACGGTCCCGTCCTCCAGGCGCCCGACAAGCCGGATGAAGACGTCCTCGAGGCTATCGCTCTGCGTCGAGAATCCGTCCCAGCGTAGCCCGCTCGCGCGCGCCGCTTCCAGGGCTTCCAGGGCCTCGAGCTTCGAGCGGAGCTCGACCTCCACGCCGCCGTTCGAGAGGACGGCCCTCAGATTGCGTCGGGCGAGCGCCTCCGCGAGGGCGGGGTCCCCCACGATCCGCAGACGTGCGGGCCGCCCGAACTGCCGGATGATCTCGTCCGGGGCGCCGCTTGCGATGATCCGCCCGAGGTTGATGATCGCGATCCGGTCCGAAAGCTGCTGGGCTTCGTCGAGGTAGTGGGTCGTCAGGAAGACCGTGCGGCCCTCGGCCCGCAACCTTCGGATGACGTCCCAGATCGACCGACGCGCCCTAGGGTCGAGGCCGGTGGTCGGCTCGTCCAGGAAGCAGAGCTCGGGATTGTTGACGAGCGCGAGGGCGACCCCGACCTTCTGGCGCTGTCCCCCCGAGAGGGTATCGTAATAATCGTCGGCCTTGTCGCTCAGCTCGACCGCGCGCAATAGCTCGTCCGGGTCGACCTTGAGCGCGAAGAGCCGGGCATAGAGCTGGATCGCCTCGCGCGGCGAGAGCTTCGGGAAGAAGTGGAAGTCCTGCGGGATCACCCCGATCTGCCGCTTCAACATGTCGGAGTCCTTCCAGGGATCCCGGCCCAGCACGCGGACTTCCCCGGAGGTCCGGCGGCGCAGCCCCTCGAGGATCTCGACGGTCGTCGTCTTGCCCGCGCCGTTCGGACCCAGGAACGAGAAGACCTCACCGGTCTCCACCGTGAAGTCGACGCCGTCCACGGCTCGGAGCTCGCCGTAGGCCTTCACCAGCCCCGAGACCACGATGCTCTCGGGCATTCGATACGGAACCCCTGGCCCGCCGGCCCCCGACCCCCACCTCGAGTGCGCTTCGAGGGAGTTAATCCTGCACTCTACTCGCGTTCACGTCACAGCATCGCATGGGCAACCCCGAGCGCACCGGAGGTCGATGGCGACGCGGTCGTCTCATCGCGGATGGCGGGCTAGGAAGCCGTCGAGCACCCCGGCGACCCGCCGGTCGAGGTCGTCGTAGGCGTAGTTCACCGTGACGATCGGCTGCGGCACATGGACGAGTCGGCCGAGGTCGACGGGACTCCCGTCGAGGACGAGCTCCGCCCCCGACCTGCGGATCGTCTCCTCGAGCTCCCGAACCTGGGTCGGGCTGTACCCCATCGCCGGAAGTATCCGCCTCAAGTGCGGGTAGTTCGAATAGACCTCGGCGAGCGAACCGACCGCCGAGCGCTGCGCGTCCACGATCGTGGCGCCGTGCGCCTCGGCCACGAGCGTCGCCGCCCCGAAGGTCATCCCGCCGTGGGTCAGTGTCGGTCCGTCCTCGACCACGATCACCTGGCGGCCCCGCAGACGCTCGGGGTCCGGAACGGAGAGAGTGAGCCCGCCCTTCACGACCATCGCCTTCGGGTTTGCGCGAGCCGCGCTCTCCTCGATGTGCCGGACGTCCTCGGGCTTGGCCGAGTCGGTCTTGCTCACGACGATCACATCGGCCTTGCGGAAGTTCGCCTCTCCGGGATGGTAGGAGAGCTCATGGCCGGCCCGGTGGGGGTCCGCGACCACAAAGTGAAGGTCGGGGGCGAAGAACGGCAGGTCGTTGTTGCCCCCGTCCCAGAGCACGATATCGGCCTCCTTCTCCGCCGCGCGGAGGATCGGCTCGTAGTCGACACCGGCGAAGACGATCGCCCCCTCCCGAAGATGGGGCTCGTACTCTTCGCGCTCCTCGATCGTGCAGTGCGCGCGGTCCAGGTCCTCCATCGTGGCGAACCGCTGGACGGCCTGAGCGGCAAGGTCCCCGTACGGCATGGGATGCCGGACGATCGCGACGCGGCGCCCCTGGTCGCGAAGATAGCGGGAAACGTATCGGGTGAGGGGGCTCTTCCCCGCGCCCGTCCGGACGGCGCAGATGCTCACCACGGGCTTCGTCGACCGCAGCTCGGTCTCTTTGGGTCCCGGGAAGAGGAAGCTCGCCCCGGCGGCCAGCGCGATCGACGCCTTGTGCATCACCTCGAGGTGCGGGAGGTCGGAGTAGGAGAGGACCGCGAGGTCGACCTTCTCCCGACGAATGAGGTCGGCCAGCTCGGATTCGGGGAGGATGGGGATCCCGCGGGGGTACCCCGGACCGGCGAGCGCCGGCGGGTACGCCCTCCCACTGATGTTCGGGATCTGGGCGGCGGTGAACGCGACGACCTCGAAGGCGTCGTTCCCACGATAGAGGAGGTTGAAGTTGTGGAAGTCGCGACCCGCAGCTCCGATCAGGACCACGCGCGTTCGCCGCATAGAGTCGTCCTGTCCCGGGCGGTCATAACGTCCGCGGACGGGACGGCGCTTCACCCGCCCGGGAGAAGCGATGGGCCCCCGGCTAGCCGCCCGGCGAGCTCCGTCCGGACGTCGGGGCTGCGCCCTCCCGAGTGCGCATCGGGAAGAGGAGCACGCGGCCTTCTTCCTTCGCCCCGAGCTCGTCGACCTCCTTGAGGAGTCGGACCGCCTCCTCCCCGTTGGGGGACAGGCGGTAGGCCTCGGCGGAGTGGACGATGAGACCGTCTTCTTGGAGGGTGCGGAGGTGGAACGAGAGCTTGGGAGAGTCGTCGATCCCCGCAGCGCGCATCACCTCGGTGAACGAGGTAGGTCCTTCCGCCAGACGTCGGAGGATGTGGCGGCGCAACGGGTTCGCGAGGGCGCCGAGCATCCCGTGGACGCGCGCGGCGGAGACTGCGGTCCGGATCTCGATCACCGCCTGGTCGGAAAGCACCGAAGGGTCGAACCCGATCGCCACGGGTCCCTTCCCCTCGATCCGCTCGAGGACCTGGCTGAGCGCCAGGGCCACTTCCTCCGCCCGGTGGACCGCGAAGAGCTTCTCGATGTTGCCGATGACCACCGCGGGGTGGGCGTGCGCCTCAACGAACCGGAGGATCGCCTCCTGGAGTCCGACGCCCGAGTCGGTGTACGGAAGGTCGGTGCTGGTCACGCCCGCGACCGGTCGCTTCGGCGCGACCCCGACCAAGAGAACGTCCCGCTTCTCCTTCGCCCAGCGTTCGGCGAGACGGACGGGATCTTGCTCAGCGCCGGTGCCGAGCGAGAACGCTCGCTCCTCCTGGATCATCTCGACGATCCGCTCCACCGACTCGGAGCGGAACGGCTTGCGCAGGTAATCGAACGCGCCGAGTTTCATCGCCTCGACGGCCGTCTCCACGGTCGCGTAGCCCGTGATCATCACGACGTAGACCCGAGGCCAGCGTTCGCGCATCTGACGGAGGAGTTCGATCCCGCTCACCCGGGGCATCCGCACATCCGAGAAGACCGCATCGAACTCCGCGATCTCAAGCGCCTCCAGCGCCTTCGGGGCCGAGCTTACCGACTCGACCTGGTGGCCGAGGTCGGAGAGGAGCGTGGCGAGCTCCTCCCGGAACACCGCATCGTCGTCCACCACGAGGAGCCGCACGCTCGGACACGAGATTATGGTCAGATAACCTTCGCGCTCGGCCCCCGACTCTGAGGGCTCAGGTGGAGGCGGCCGAGTCCGAGGCCGGAGGGGCCCGCGCGAGCGAGAGGGGCAGGCGGACCTCGAAGGTCGCTCCCTCGCCCACCTTCGAAACCACGTCGATGGTCCCGCCGTGCGACTGCACGATACCGTGACAGATCGCGAGGCCAAGACCGGTCCCCTTGCCCTCGGGCTTGGTCGTGAAGAACGGCTCAAAGAGGTGCGCCTGGACCTCCGGCGGGATCCCGGGGCCCGTGTCGCTCACCGCGATGTGAGCTCCGTCCTGGTCCGCGTGGACCCGCACCACCACCCGGCCGTGCCCGTCGACCGCGTCGTACGCGTTGTTGAGGAGGTTCACGATCACCTGACTGATCTGCTCGCGGTCCCCGTGCACGACCACCGGTGCGTCGGAAAGCGAGAGTTCCACCTCGACGTCCGAGGACTGCTTGCCTTTGAGGAACCCGACCGCGTTCGTTACGAGCTGCCCGAGCTCGACCTCGCCGACCTTGGTCTCGGGACGTCGTGCGAAGTCGAGAAGACCGCGCACGATACGGGCCGCCCACTCCGACTGGCGGAGGAGGGAGTCGACCCGCTCCGTGGTCCACGGGTCGTTCGTCCGGCGCCGGATCGACTCGGCGATGAGCATGATGTTCGCGAGCGGGGTGTTGATCTCGTGCGCGACCCCCGCGGCCAGCTGGCCGAGGGAGAAGAGCCGCTCCGAGTGCATCGCGGCCCGCTCCCACGCACGGCGCTCCGTGAGGTCGACCGCGACGCCGAGGAAGTGGGTGATCGTACCGTCGGGGCCGCGGATCGCGCTAATCGCAAGCAGGACCGGGTGCTCGGTACCGCCTCGGTCGCGGTTGATCACCTCGCCCGACCAGGAGCCGACGGCCGGGTCCAAGAGGTCC
>DAHVAA010000133.1 GCA_027314845.1 Thermoplasmata archaeon
GCGAGAGGCGGTCCTGATAGAGGAAGAAGCTCTCGAAAAGGTCGCGCGAGAGGCTCAGGTCCATCCCGCTCTCCCAGTAATCGAGCGAACCGTACTTCGCGATCGAGCGGTGCAGGAGGATCTCGGGCCGGGCCTCGAGGAAGAGGACGAGGTCGGGGCGGAGAGCGAACCCGTACAGCTCGCGGGCCCACTCCCGGGAGGCACCGCGGGCGATGGCGCGGGCCATCAGCGTGTAGATGTAGCGGTCGGCGAGCACCGTCGAGCCGGCGGCGAGCGCCGGGATGATCTTGTTCTCGAGCTGGTCGGCGAAATCGACCGCGTAGAGGAGCGCGAGCGTGGTCGCGCCGAGCGTGTGCCCTCGCTTCGCCCGGTCGATCTCCTCGCTGACGAGGTCGGACCGTCGGAGACCCGTGTCGACGACGGCGTGCCCTTCCACCTCGAGGTGGGTCTTCAGGAGCGCGACCTCCGTCGTCCGTCCCGATCCGTCCGGTCCCTCGATCACGACGAGCCGCCCGGTCAGCGGCTCGGTCGGCATCCCGGGGAGCCGGGTCCCGTACGTCCTATCCGTCATGCATCAACCGCGCCCCCGTCGGGAAGTTCTCGAGCATCGGGGCGAGGTCCCGGCGCAGCTCGCGCTGGATCGCCTCGACCGGCCGCGTCGCGTCGACCACCGTGAACCCGTCGGTCCCCGCGAGGCGGTCGTACTCGCGCTTGAGCCGCGTCTGGAAGCGGACGTAGCTCTCCTTCACCTCGTCCGAGAGGCCGAGGTCCATCCCGGCCTCGTAGTAGCTGATCTTGAGCCGGGACGCGAGCTTCCGCTTCAGGGTCACCGGGACGGGGACCTGGAAGTAGAAGACGCGGTCCGGTCGCGGCGCGAAGGAGTAGATGGTCCGTACCCAATCGGGGTCGCACCCGCGCGCCGCGTCGCGGGCGAACGCCGTGTACGCGTAGCGGTCGCAGACGACCAGGTACCCGGCCCGGAGGGGCGGGAGGATCTGCCGGTCGAAGCGGTCGGCGAAGTCGACGGCGTGGAGCAGCGAGAAGGTCGTCGGAGTCAGGAGGCCCTTCTTCTTCCCCCGGCGGATCGTGGTCGCGACGAGCTGCGAGGAGTTCCACTCGGTGAAGAAGACCCGGTGGCCCCGGGACTGGAGCCACTTCCCGAGGAGGGCCGCCTGGGTCGATTTCCCGCTTCCGTCGAGGCCCTCGAAGACGAGGAGCCGGCCCGGATAGCCATGGGTCGGCGCGACCGGGGCCGGGAGCGTCGGTTCAGGCATCGCGTGCGCGCACCTCGATCCCGAACGCCCGTTCCATCGGTTTGCGGACCTTCTCGGCCCAGCGGGGGGAGAGGGTGGTATCGGTGGGACTAGAAAAGCTCAGCGAGAGCGTCCGCCCGGTGCCGGCCAGGCTGAACCGGGGCTGCGCGGGAGAGAGGATCTCCGCGACCTCGAGGATCGCGCCGAGCCGGGCGGCGAGCAGGAGATCGGGCGGCCGCAGGATCGGGAGGTACCCCTTCTTCCACTCGGAGGGCGGGGAATCCCCTTCGTGCAGGTACGTCGCCATCGCCGCGAGGAGGATCTCGCGCGGGTCGAGCCCCCGGATCGGGTAGTTCTGCACCAGGTAGGCGGAGTGGTGGGAGTGGTTCCACAGGTCGACCGAGAGGCCCGCGTCGTGCATCCACGCGGCGACCTGGAGGGCGCGCCCCGCGCCTTCCCCGGCCCCATCGAATACGGGACCGAGGGCCCGGAAGAGCGCGAGGGCCGTCTCCGCGACCGCCCGCCCGTGATCCATCGAGAAGGCGAACGAGGCGGACGCGGCGACCGCGCTGCGCTCGGCCAGCACCGCCGCCGGGGCGGGGAGCTGGGCGCCGATCGCTTCGAGGGCGACGCCCTCCCGGATCCCGGTGCCGGAGACGACGATCCGATCGGCCCCCGCCGCGCGGAGCAACTCCTGGAAGACGACGATCCCGGCCAGCACCACATCGGCGCGGTCCGCCCCGATACCGGCGATGGCGCGGCGCTTCGCCGAGGGCATGTCCCCCAGGAGCTCCCCGAGCGCCTCGATGTCGTGGTCATAGAGCGGGTAGCCATGGACCCGACGGACCGGGTACTCGCGGAATTCGATCGCCGCCCGGGCGAGCGCGCGCACCGTGCCCCCGATCCCGAAGAGCCGGTAGCCCTTCCTTCCGAACGCCTCCATCGCGCTCATCAGGGTCTCCCGAACGTGCTCCTCGAGCGCCTCGAGCTCCCGGCGCTTCGGGGGGTCGTGCTCGAAGAACCGCTGGGAGAGGCGCAGCGCGCCCAGCGGCAGGCTCACGGAGTTCCGCAGGGCCCCTTCGTGCACGTCCACGAGCTGGAGGGAGCCCCCCCCGAGGTCGAGCACGAGGTCGTTCGAGAGTTCCCAGGCGCTCGCGACCCCGAGGTAGCCGTAGCGGGCCTCCTCCGTGCCCGAGAGGGTCCGCACGGAAAGACCGGCGGTGCGCTCGACCTCCCGAGCGAAGTCGGGACCGTTGGGCGCGTCGCGCACCGCGCTCGTCGCGACCACGATCGTCCGTCCGACCTTGCGCCGGTCGAGGATCCCGGCGAACCTCCGGGCCATGGCGAGCCCTCGCCCGATCGCCTCGTCGTTGAGCCGGCCGCCCGCCGCGGGATCGGCGCCGAGCCGGGGCACCTCCTTCGTCTCGTAGATCGCGCGCACCGTCTCCGCGATCGCCTCGAAGACGACCAGACGCGCGGTGTTCGATCCGATGTCCACGACCGCGAGCGTCGACGGCACGGGGTGTCCGTTCGACGGGCGCTCCGGCGCGGCGCGAGGGCGTTCCACATCAGGGCATCGGGGCCGGACCTAATTACCCTCGGTCCGGGCCGACCCGGACAGCGAGGGCATTACTATCGTCGGCGGTTGGGGACCCGGCAGGAACGGCCGTGGGGGAAGCGGGACAAGGCGCAGGACCGACGACCCCCGTCGGCCTCGCGCTTGAGCTGGCTCGGCTCATCGACCGGGTCGCGGCCCGGTCCGCCACCGTCGGTCGGCACCCGCGTCCGAGCGCGGCGAGCCTCCACGGGCTGCACCGCGACCTCCGTCGCCTCCACCTCGGCCTCTCGATGTGGAAGGGCCTGGTCTCGACCCCCGAGCGGGCGCACCTCGAGTACCTGGACCGACGGGTCCGCCGGCTCGCCAAGCTCGTGGGCCAGGTCCGGGACCGGGACGTGGCGGTCGAGCTCCTCCAACGGGTCGAGCCGGGCGCGCGCCCCGGACCCGAACGGGAGCGGCTCGACCGGTATCGTGGTCGGCTGCGCGATGACGCGCACATCGGCCGCGAGCTCTTGCGGGCCCGCCTGCGGTCGGAGGGCGAGGCCCGCCTCTTTGAGGAGCTCCGGTCGGCGCTCGGCCGCCGGCCGCGGCGGCTCTCCCCTTCCGGCGTGCGTCGCCTCTTGGACGACCACCAGGGACGGCTGCACCGCAAGCTCGTCGCGGCCCACCGCAAGGCCCGGCGTCGGCCGTCGACGGACCGACTCCACCGCCTTCGCATCCGGGTCCGTCGGTTCCGCCAACTGAGGGACCTCGCGGTCGCGGTCGATCCGGCGGTCGGCCGACCGGCGACGGGCGCCCTGCGTCGCCTCCAGCAGGAGCTCGGCCACCTCCACGACCTCGATGTGCTCCTCGCGGGGCTCGAGCCGTCGCTCCGCCACAGCCGCTGGGCGGAGCAGCTCGGCGAGGAACGCCGGGCGGTCCGTCGGTCCGTCGTCGACACCCTCGAGACGCGGCGCCCCCGCCGGCTCCTCCCCGCCCCCCCGGATCGTTCCCCCGAGCGCGGACCGGACGTTCATAATCCCCCGCGGCTCCTTCCCCGGCGTGGTGGCGATGCCCGGAGCCCTCTCGGACGCGGTGCGCTCCGCGCTCGGGGAGTCGGGGGCGATCGGGGCCACGGTCCGGCAGCTCGCCCGACGCATCGACGATAGCCCGGGGCGGATCGAGGCGGCCCTCGACGGGCTCTCCGAGAGCGGGGCGGTGCTTCGCATCGGCCGGGGCCTCTGGGTACTGAGCGCCTTCGAGCGGCTCGATGGGCGGTCCGACTTCGTTCCCCCGGGCGAGTTCGTCGATCGGTTCGCGACGGAGCACGGCGTGTCGCTCGGTCGCTACGCGGGCCCGATCACGTTCCGTTCGAACGAGACGCTCCCGGTCCACCGCTGGTGGCCCTACGTCCAGGGGTACTCGGCCGAGTTCGTCGACGGGGTACTGGGGGCCCAGGGAATCGGTCGGGGCCATACGGTCCTCGACCCGTTCGCGGGCAGCGGAACCACGCTCGTCGAGGCCCGGCGCGCGGGGGCCCGCGCGCTGGGGAGCGAACTCCTCGCCCCGGCGGTCCTCGCCTCCCGCGTGAAGACGCGGCTCGAGCTCGACCCGACCCACCTGCGACGCGCGGCCGGGCGGCTCCTCGCTCGCGCGCGGCGCCGGTCCGTCGGATCGCTGCCGTTCCTGCGCGAGACCGCGCGACAGTTCTCGCCCCGCGCGCTCGACGAGCTCACGCGGCTCCGCGACGCGCTCCCACGGGAAGAGACCCCGATCGCCGACGCGTTGGCCCTCGCCTTCGGCCGGATCCTGATCCCCTCGAGCCGGTTGCATCGCTCGCCGTGCCTCGGCTACGACCGGCGGGCCCGGGACGACGGACCCGGGCCGTTCGAGCGGGACCGGGAAGCGATCGACCAGATGGCGGAGGACCTCAGGGAGCTCCGGCCCGAGCGGGGCCGTCTCGGACCGCCCGCCGAGGTACGGCAGCGGGACGCCCGTGCGGGAGGCTGGCCCGAAGGCTCGGTCGACCTCGCGGTGACGAGCCCGCCGT
>DAHVAA010000134.1 GCA_027314845.1 Thermoplasmata archaeon
GAGGGGGCCCGGCGCGGCTCCCGAGCCCCCTCGCCGCGAGGGACCGGGCGGTCCGGCTCGGAAACCGGGGTACCGCTCAGAGCGGCGCCCCGCAGGAGGGGCAGCGACCGTCGACCTCGTTCCCGAGACGACCGCAGTATCGGCACCGTACCCGGACGACCTCGCGCTCGACGACCGTCGGCGCGCCGCTCCCGGGGACGGGCAGCGAACGCTTCGCCTGGGCGATGGCGCCGATCCAGGCGTCCGGGTCGAGCACATCGAACGCGGGCCGTTCGCGGGGGGTCTCGACGACCAGCCAGGTCTTCCCGAGCCGGGCCCGACGCACCGAGACGTTCCGGACGTCCAGGAGGGAACCGGAAAAGACGGTGCGGGTGTCGCGTCCCCGCAGAAGGTCCCGAACGAGGCCCGCCGTGGTCGGCGCCTCGAAGACCAGGCGCTGGTTGGTGAGGTACAGCACTCCGGGTCCCCGCACGTCGCTGGGCCGATGCGGTTCCTCGATCACGGCGTAGGCACTGCGGAGCATCTGCTCGCCGGCGTGCAGGAGCATCGTCGCCCGGCAGCCCCGACCGGGCTAAAACCCCTGTCGGACGCGGAGCACGTCGGAGTCCCGGGACGAGTGGGTCCCTCAGGGTCCCGCGGTCCCGATCCCTCGCGTCGGTGCCCTCACCAGCCGGTCGGGACCGAGCGGTTCTCTTCCTCGAGCCAACGCTGGAGCGGGCGGAAGTACTCGAGAAGCCCCGTCGCCTCCATGCGCCGCTCGCCGGTGATCGCCTCGAGCGCGTCGGGCCACTCCCGGCGCTGACCGAGCTCGAGCATCGTCTTCAGGCGGCGACCGGCCTCCTTCGAGCCGTAGATCGAAGCCCGGTGGAGCGGGCCCGAGTCGCCCATCGCGCGGACGAGCGCCCGGTGGAACTGGAACTGGAGGATGTGCGCGAGGAAGTAGCGCATGTACGGGGTGTTCGCCGCGACGTGGTACTTCGCGCCCGGGTCAAACTCGTCGGCGCTCCGCTCGCCCGGGGGCACGACGCCCTGGTAGCGCCGCCGGAGCTCCCACCATCGGGGGTTGTACTCGGCCGGCGACACCGCCCCCGAGAAGACCTCCCACCGCCACCGGTCGACCACGAGTCCGAACGGGAGGAAGGCGATCTTTTCGAGCGCTCGGCGGAGCAGCAGGCCGAGGTCCCCGGCGTCGGGCGGCACGGTGGACAGCAGGCCGATCTTCTCGAGATACTCCGGCGTGACCGAGAGGGCGACGGTATCCCCGACGGCCTCATGGAACCCGTCGTGGGCGCTGTCGCGGAACAGGAACGACTGACCGGCGTAGGCCCGCTGGTAGTAGCTGTGCCCGAGCTCGTGATGGATCGTCCGGAAATCCTCGTCGGTGATCTCGATGCACATTTTGATCCGGAGGTCGTCCGCGAAGTCGATGTCCCAGGCGCTCGCGTGGCAGACCACGTCGCGGTCGCGCGGCCGCACGAACATCGACCGTTCCCAGAACGTCGGCGGCAAGGTCCCGAGGCCGAGCGACTCGAAGAATCGCTCGGCGTAGCGAACCAGGTCGATCGGCGTGGTGCCGCGGGCGACCAGGATTCGGGTGAGGTCGAAGCCGGCCTCCGTGCCCGGGGGGACCAGGAGCGGGTAGATGCCGTCCCAGGACTGCGCCCACATGTTGCCGAGGAGGTGGATCGGGATCGGCCCCCGGGGGTCGACCCGGTCCGCCCCGTAGACCGCGACGAGGCGGTGGCGGACGTAGGCATGCAGGGCTTCGTAGAGGGGGCGAACCGACTCCCAGAGCCGATCGACCTCGCGCGCGAACGCCTCCGGCGCCATGTCGTACTTCGACCGCCACATCACGCCCATGTCCGCAAACCCGAGCTCGCCGGCACCGCGGTTCGCGAGCTCCACGTACCGCTCGAAGTCCGGCCGTATCGACCGACCCACGCGATGCCAGCCGGCCCAGGCGTCCTCGAGGCGCGTCGGATCCCGACTCTCCTCGAGGACGTGCGAGAGCCCCTGGAGGTCGCGCGGCTCGCGCTCTCCGACGAGCGTGTGCCGTCCCTTCGCGTACGCCCCCTGCATCGCGGTGACCCGGCGGGTGAGTTCCTCCGCCGCTGCCGGATCCGATGGGCCGACGAGCGGCAGCATCAGGCGCAGGAGCTTGAACTTGCGCCCGAGCTCCGCATCGAGGGTCCCTTCGGCGAACTCCGTGGAACGCTTCGCGAGTTCCAGGGTCTCGGAGATGAGGCGGGCGTTGGCCCGGGCGCTCAGTGCGTCGGTGTCCGGCGTGATGTACGTCGCATTCACCCAATCGGCCTGCTGGGCCGCGATGGCGAGGTCCTTCAAGCGGCCCTCGGCGGTCTCGAGGAACCGCACGGCGTCCGCGCGCGAAGTGTTCTCGGTCATGCTGCGCGCCCTCCGACCCGGCCCGGCCTCTTAAGACGGTCGAGCGCCGCCGTCCGAACGGGATCCGGGAACCGTCCGCCAACTGTCGGTCGGTCCCCACCGTCACGGGGCCAGGGGGAACCCCCCCACTTCCTGTCGAAGTCGGGGCTTTATGTATGACGTGCGTCTGACACCCTCGAGGGACGATGTCGGACGTCTCCGGAGCGGGGCGGATCCTCGCTGCGATGCCGCTCGGCGCTCAGGAAACCGGGGAGGCGACGTTTTCGCTCGCCTTCCTGCCCTGCCTTGGACCCCAAACCTACCGCCTGTACCGCCCGTTCGACGAGGCGCCGTGAGCGCGGGGCCCCGGAAACCCAAGACGGTCGTCACCGCCGTCACCGCACCGACTCCCCCGCCGACCGTGCTCGGCCAGGGGACCCCGCGCGGCTACGGGACCCGACCGAAGCTCTCGCTCGAAGCCGCGGCCGCGTTCGCGACCTATGAGGACTCCGCCCGGGCCCGGGCCGCCATGGAAGGGCGGACCCTCGTCTATACCGTCCGCTGGAACTAAGATCGTTCGCCCCGGTCGGGCTCGCCGTCCGGCAGTCGGTCCTCTTCCGGTACCTCCACCGGAAGCTCGGGGCGGTGGGGGCCGGCCGCCACTCTCGCCTCTTCGAGCGCTTCCTTCGAAAGCGCGTCCGCCGCTCGGTTCTCCTCGCGGGGGACCCAACGGAACTCGACGTGCCGGAATCGTCGGGTGAGCGCGGTCAGGTGCGAGTGATAGGCCTTCAGGTGCTCCGCCCGGACCTCGTACTCGCCGCGCATCTGCCGGACCACGAGCTGGCTGTCCCCGCTCGCGAGCACCTCTCCCTGGAACCCTTGGGCGGCGAGCCATTCGAGCGCTCGGATGGCGGCCACGTACTCCGCCACATTGTTGGTCGCATGCGGCGAGTACGGGCGGACGGCGAGGTCGCAGTCCTCGTGGTACAGTCCCGCCCCGCGGACGACATAGCCCCAGGTCGCGATCCCGCCCCCTTTCGGCGGCTCGCAGGCCCCATCAAAGTGCACCTCGACGCGGTTCGGATCGACCGCCGCGACGCCCCGAGGGATTCCCTGGTCGTCCATCGTGCCGCTCTTCCTACCCCCACCGGGCCCGCTGGGTGGGCGCGGGCAGGCCGGAGGGTCGCGCGATACGGGGGCAGCGGCAGAAAGCCTCTACCCGGTGACAGCCGGGGCAGTCGGTATCCGTACCGGCCGCTTCGAGCGGCCGTCCGCAGACCCGGCACTCGCGCGGGCGGGCGCAGCGCGGGCAGTTCGCCAGGTCGTAGGTGATCGTCGTCCGGCAGAACCGGCACTGCGCCGGCTCGCGAGGATTGAACCCGAGCGGGCGGCTCGGCTCGCTGGCGCGAGGGGGGGTGGGGCGAACGACATTCTCATCGGGGTTCCCGAAGGTCCCCTTGACGGTCGTCGCCTCGGGGTTCGGCTGCACGCCGCCGATCAGGACCACCAGGAGCCCGATGGGGGCGAGGAGGATCCCAGCCTCCTGTTCGAGGTCGAGCTGCTCCACGCCCGTGACGATGATCGGAAAGGCGGCGAGTCCGATCCCGAGCAGGATGATCGCCACGCCCACTAAGGTGATGGAGCGGTTCATCTACGATCCCCGGCGGCCACGGTGCCGGTCGTGGCGTTGTAGTGCCCCTCATCCCGTATAAACCGGACGGACGCGCGGGCGGGCGACCGGCTTTTAGCCGCCGATGCGGTCCCCGCTCCATGGCGAATCCCAGCGTCACTCTGAGGACGACCCTCGGGGACATCCGCATCGAGCTTTACCGCGACCGCGCCCCGAAGACCGCCGAGAACTTCCTCTCGCTGGCGCGCAAGGGGTTCTACACGGGTCTCCCCTTCCACCGGGTCATCCCGGGGTTCATGATCCAGGGCGACTGCCCCAAAGGCGACGGTACCGGGGGACCGGGCTACACGATCCCGGACGAGTTCCATCCGACCCTGCGGCACGACGGCCCCGGCATCCTCTCCATGGCCAACGCGGGGCCGAACACCGGAGGCAGCCAGTTCTTCATCACCCTCGCCGCGACCCCCTGGCTCGACCAGAAGCACGCCATCTTCGGCCGGGTCCGGGGCGGGCAGGATGTGGTGGAGAAGATCGCGGCGGTCGCTCGGGACGGGAACGACCGGCCCCGGTCGCCGGTCCGCATCGTCGAGGTCGGGATCGTCGGGGCCTGATCTCCCCACCGCGGCTCACGCGGGATAGTCGAACGGCAGCCGCTCGCCGGGGGCTGTCAGGTCCTCGATCGTCGTCACCGCTCCGGCCATCAATCCGAACGCAGGCACGATCAGGAGGAGCAGGATCAGGTCGGCGTACCCGACCCGGAACGTGGCGGTGGAGCTGCCGGGGATCATGAACCGATAGGACGACGTCCACCAGAGCCGCA
>DAHVAA010000135.1 GCA_027314845.1 Thermoplasmata archaeon
TTCGGCCGGCGACCTCACTTTCTCTTCCCTGGAGGTCGGCGGGATGGGGTCGATCGGGGGCAACGCCTCCGGCGAGAGCTTCGAGGTCGGGGGGAAGTTCGACGTCGCGGGCGCGCTGCACTTGACCCGGGGACTCGAGGTCGGAGGTTCGATGTCGGTCGGTGGCGACCTTACCGGCGACCGGCTCGAGATCGGTGGGGAGCTTTCGGCCCGTACCGCGGTGCTCGCCTCTTCGGCCGAGATCGGCGGTCGCGTCCGGACCGAAGGGGGCCTCAAGGCTGCGCGGATCCTCCTGCGCCGCAAGGGACGCGCGACCGGGCCGCTCGTTGGGGGCACGGTCGAGATCGAGGACCGCGCCCGGGCGGAGGACGTTTTTGGCGAGTTGGTGGAGGTCCGTGAGCGCGCTGAGGTCCGACGGATCGTGGCCGCCCGGGTCCGTGTCCGCGCCGGTGCCGTCGTGGACGAGATCCTCTTCACCGACTCCGCGGAGGTCGACTCCGGCGCTCGCCTCCGGAACCCACCGCGAAAGGTCGACGTGCTACCGTCCTTTCCTCTGTAACCGCGAGGGAGCCGGATGCTGAACGGCCGGGACGGTGCCACAGGGGCCTCCCGACGGCGGGAGGTCAGCGACCTGTACGCCACCGTCCTCGAGGTGGTCAAGCACTACCACGGAGCCGCCCGGATCACCCGGGTCTCCTACGGTGCGGGCATGCCCGTCGACCGTTTGAAGAGCTTTGTCGACCGGCTGCTTGCGCTCGGTCTCCTGAAGGCCGAGGAGCTCGACGGGCGCCCCGTGTACGACATCACCGCTCGCGGCCAGGAGTTCCTCGACACCTACTGGAAGATGCGGGGGTACATCGAAACCCTCGAGCGCGCCCCGCCCGACAAGCGATCGGGGCGTCGGGGGTAGGCAGGGAACCCCCGCACGGTCTCAGCCGTAGCGCGGCACGCCCGGGTCAACGAGAACCGACCAAGCATCGATCCCCCCGGTCAGGTTCGCGACGGAACGGAATCCTCGCTGCCGAAGGAAGCTCGCGACCAGGAGCGAACGGGACCCGGCGTGGCAGTAGACGATCACTTCGCGGTCGCTCGGGATCTCCGCGAGGCGCCCGGGGACCTCGTACATTGGGATATGCAGCGAGGGTTCGATCGCCGCATACGCGCGTTCCTCCTCTTCGCGCACATCCAGGAGGACGACACTCCCCCGCTGGGCTTCGAGCTTCCGGGCCACTTCGGGCGCGGAGAGCTCCGGGATCATGGTTCGGGAGAGGGACGCGCGGGGAAGATAGGAGTTGCGGCGGTTGTGTCGTTGGCTTCACCACGACCCTATATGCCCGACGTCTCTTCGACGGAGGCATGAAGGTCAAGGATCCGGTCTGCGGAATGGTGATCGAGCACACGACCGCGGCGGCCCACGGGACCTACGGGGGGGAGACCGTTTACTTCTGCAACGTGGCCTGCCAGAAGAAGTACGAGCGGACGCATTCTCCCACGGGCGCCTGAGCCGAATCGGACTGGCGCACTCCCCCCGCGAATAGCGCGATGCCGACCGACCCGGTCTGCGGGATGTTCGTCGAGCCCGGGCCGTCCGCGCTCCAGCTGACGCGCGACAACCGGACCTACTTCTTCTGCGCCGAGACCTGTCTTCGGTCGTTCGCCGAACCCGAAGAGGAACGCCGGCGCCTGGTGCGACGTCTCGCCCTCGCCTGGCCGCTCTCGCTCGCGGTGCTGGTGCTGACCTACCTGGTCTCGTTCCCGTTCTCGCTCTTGGTGACCGCGGCGCTGGCGGCCGTCGTTCAGTTCTACTCCGGTTCGGTGTTCTACCGAGGGACCTTCGACTCGCTCCGCCATCGGACCTGGAACATGGACATCCTGATCGCCGTCGGGACCAGCGCGGCGTTCATCTACAGCCTCGCCGTGCTCGCGCTCCCGGGCCAGCTACCGGCGGCCTACTACTTCGACGCCTCGGCCCTCATCATCACGCTCATCCTGACCGGTAACTATCTCGAGCACCTGACCCGGGTCCGCGCGGGTTCGGCCCTTCGTCATCTCGACCAGCTCCTGCCCCGTACCGCGGAGGTCCTCCGGGGCGAGACGACCACGACGGTGCCGATCGACGCCGTGCGCCCCGGCGACCTCCTGCGAGTTCGACCGGGCGGCCGGGTTCCCAGCGACGGCCGCATCCTCTCGGGACGAACGACCCTGGATGAGTCGCTGTTGACCGGGGAGTCGCTGCCCGTCGCGAAAGGACCGGGGGATGCGGTCATCGCCGGTGCGATCAACGGCGAAGGTGCGATCGACCTGGAGGCGACCGGGGTAGGGTCGGATACGTTCGTCGCGCAGGTCGGCCAGTTGCTCTCCGAGGCCGAGATGGCGCGGGTCCCCCTCCAGCGGACCGCGGACCGGATCGCGTCGGTGTTCGTTCCGACCGTTCTCACGCTCGCGGGCCTCGCGGCGCTCGGATGGTACTTCCTCGGCGGCTCGGGGTTCACGGTCGCGCTCCTCGTCTTCGTCACGGTGTCGATCACCGCGTGTCCGTGCGCCTTCGGGATCGCTACTCCCGCCGCGATCCTGGTCGCGACGGGCCGAGCGGCCGAGGCCGGGGTTCTGTTCCGCGGGGGGGACAGCATCGAGCGGGCGGCCCGGGCCGACCTGGTCCTCACCGACAAGACCGGGACCCTCACGAGCGCGTCGCCCGAGGTCGCCGAGGTCGTCTCGGCGTCCGCGGCGCCATCGAGCGAGGTCCTCGCGCTTGCGGCGGGGCTCGAGGCCGGGTCCGAGCACGCGCTCGCCCGCGCCGTCCGAACTCGCGCCGCGGCTCTCTCGCTCACCCCCGCGCCCGTCCGCGACGTGCAGGTCGATCCCGGCGTGGGCGTCCGCGGTAGTCTCAACGGTCAGCCGGTGTCGATCCTAAGGGGGCAGGCGGCGACAGAACAGGGGATCGACCTGAACCCCGTCCGGGCGTCGATCGGGGCTGCGGAGGCGGCCGGCGACACCTGGTCGGTGGTCCTCGAGCGCGGTCGACTGCTCGGTCTCCTCCGGTTCCGTGCGCCGGTCAGCCCCGGGGTACCGGGGGCGGTGCGGGCCCTCGGTGCGATGGGTGTCGAAGTCGCCATGGTGACCGGGGACCACCGTGCCGCGGCCGAGAAGGTGGCCCGGGAGGTCGGGATCCGATCGGTGGAGGCAGAGACCACGCCCGCGCGGAAGGTCGAGATCGTCCGGAAATTCCAGGAGCGCGGTCGTCGGGTCGCCTTCGTCGGGGACGGTATCAACGACGCCGCGGCGCTGTCGGCCGCCGACGTCGGCCTTGCGATCGGAACCGGTACGGACGTGGCCCGTGAAGCGGGGCAGGTGCTTCTCGTCCGGTCCGATTTCGCCGGGGTCCCGGACGCGCTCGGGCTCGCGCGGGCGGCCGTTCGCAAGGTCCGTGGGAACCTGCTCTGGGCGATCGGCTACAACATCGTCCTGCTGCCGGTGGCGGCCGGGGTCCTCGTCCCGTTCTTCGGTTTCTCGGTCTATGACGTTCTGCCGATGGTCGGAGCCCTCGCGATGGGACTCTCGTCCGCGACGGTCGTGCTCAACTCGCTCTCGCTCCGCCGGGCGATCGGTTCGCGTATTGCCCCCCGGGTCCCGCGGGCCTCGCCGCGTGCGGAACCTCAGCCTTCCGGCTGAACCGGCCGCCATGGGCCTGCTAATCGTTCGCAGGGTGGACGCACGCTTTTGAACTCCGTGGGCACACCCGCTTCGATGGTCGACTCGGACCACCTGCCCTCGGACGAGACCCAGTGGTACCTCTCCGTCCGCCGGCAGCTCCGATTCTACCGGAAGACCTGGCGGTTCCTCGGGCTCCTGATCTTCGTCCTCGTGGTCACCGTGGCGTTCACCGCGTTCTCGATCGCGGAGAAGAGCTCGGGGACGAGTGCCGCGGACTACCTCTACGGCGCGATCAGCAACCTGCCGACTTTCGGCATCATCATCGGTGCCTTCATCGGCGGCGACGCGATCGCGATGGACTTCGGGAGCGGGACGGGCTACTACACCCTCGTGCTTCCGGTCCGCCGGATCGTGCTGCTGCTCGGTCGGTACACGGCCGCGTTCCTCGCCTCGTTCGCCCTCATCCTCGTGTTCTACGCGGTCGCGCTGAGCGGGGCGGTATGGTTCTACGGGCTCGGGGGGATCCCCTGGCTTGACCTGGTCGCCTCCCTCGGGCTGGCCGCCCTGTTCGCCCTCTCGACGCTGGCTGCCGCGTTCCTCTTCAGCTCGTTCTTCCGCAGTCCCGCGATCAGCATGGTCGTCACGATCCTCGTCCTCTTCCTCGCGTTCCTCTTCCTCGACGGGATCCTCGCGATCACGACCATCGAACCGATCTATTCGCTCCCGTACGCCGGCCAGGTGATCGCGCTCGTGCTCGCGGGCCAGCCGCACGAGACGCAGGCGCCGATTCGCTCCGGGGCCGGGCACATCACAATCACGACCTGGCACCCCTACGTCTGGGAGGGGGTGGTGATCATGCTCGTCTACCTGGTCGTCTGCCTGGTCGCGAGCGCGACGATCTACCAGTACAAGGAGTCGAAGGGATGAGCGAGCCGACGTCGCGCATCGAGGTGCAGGGGCTTTCGAAGTCCTACAACCACGGACGGCTCGCGCTCAAGGACGCCACCTTCAGCTACGAGGGGTCGGGGGCGATCGGCTACCTCGGGCCGAACGGCGCCGGGAAGACGACCACGCTCAAGATCCTTACCGGGCTCCTGCGTCCCACCC
>DAHVAA010000136.1 GCA_027314845.1 Thermoplasmata archaeon
GGGCGACCACCACCCGGTCACCCTCGCTGGTCCCGGCGTCGAGGAACGCCAGCGCGATACCCCGCTCGAGCATGGGCGAGAAGTTGCCGCTCGAGACCGTGCCGACGGTGCGGGCGGTGGCGGCGGTGGCGGCGGTGGCGGCGGTGGGGGCGGGGGCCGGGAACGGTCCGACTCCTACAAGCGCTACTAGGACGGCTCGGCCCTCCCACGGTGCCAACCCCTTCCCCCTTCGGGGCTTCTGCCCCGGGTCCGCGGAGCTCCGGACGGCCTCATCGGGGTACGCGAGGGCTCCTCCAGCGCAAACGGACGCCTTCCCTGCGTCCCGGCGGCGGGCGCGTTTGATTAAATATGAGGGCCCGCTTTTCGCGAACGTCCATGGCCGATGAGTCCCGCGAGCTGGTCCTGTACGTCCAGTCGAAGAGAGCCGTCACGACGTTCTACCGTCCTCCGTCCGCGGGGACCCGCACACCGGTCGGTCAATCGGGGACCGGCGCCGCTCCTGGGCCGAGCGAAGAGGCGCAATCGGTCGGCGAGCCGGTCTTCTTCCTCTCCGACGACCAGTCGCGCTGCATGGCGCTCACCGAGGAGATCGCGACGAAGCGCGGGTACCACGTGCGCGTGGTGGACATCGAGAAGGTCGGGCGACTCGAGCGCCTGATCACCGAGCACCTGCGGGGAGTGCAGAAATTCCCGGTCCTGATCTCCCCCCTCGGCCGCCGCCTCGAGGGCGTGGAGCCGTTCAACGAGGATGAGCTCGCGGGGATCATGCCGACCGAGCTGAAGAGCGTCCGCGCCTTCTCCTACCTCAAGGTGCGGGGCGGGGACCTCGACCGGATCCGCCGGCTGCTCGAGACGCTCCCCGAGGTCAAGGAGCTCCACTTCCTCACCGGTGACTGGGATATCCTGGTCGTGCTCGACTTCGCCCCGAGCGCGTCCAACAAGCGCCGCGTCCTCGATTTCGTGACCGACCGGATCCGCGGGATCCCCGAGATCCTCGACACGTCGACGGTCGTTCCCGAGTACACGCTGACGAAGTTCCCGCTCAGCTAGCGCGACCGGCGCGACGACGCCGCACGGCCCGCGGGCGGCGGTGGGGGACCACCGACTTCGGCCGGACCCCGTTCGCGCCCCCTTCGGAGGAGCCGGGTTCCGGCGTTCCGTAGAGGGCGTCGACCGTGAGCGGATGTTCTTCGAGCCAGGCGACCCCCTCGACGTACGCGGCGAACGGCTCGAGGCTGGTGAAGAGCGGGATGCCGAGCTCGACCGCGCGACGTCGCAGGACGTACTCGTCCTCGAGCATCCGCTCGAACTTCTCCTGGGTAAGGGAGAGCGGCACGTTCAGGATGAGGTCGATGCGGCCCGCGTCCAGCTCCTCTCGGACGTTCGGGTGCCGGTCCGGCTCGGAGACCTTGTGGAGGATCCGCACCGGGACGACCTCATGGTCGAGGAGGTAGGCGCCGGTGTCCTCGGTCGCGGCGATCTGGAGGTCGAGCTCCCGCAGGCGCCGGGCGATGGGAACGAGCGCCTCTTTGAGCACCCGCCCTCCGACGGAGAGGAACGCGGTCCCTCGCTTCGGGATCAGACGGACGCCGGTCGACACGAGCGCCTTGACGAGCGCGTCCGAGAACGTCGGGCCAAAACAGGCGACCTCGCCGGTCGACTGCATCTCGACGCCGAGGAGGGGGTCGGAGCCGGAAAGCTGGAGGAAGGAGAACTGGGGGACCTTGACCCCGAAGCGGTCCGGGGGCAGGGGAGCGACGCCGTCCTGCGAGATCGGGCGGCCCAGCATCGCCCGAGCCGCCTCGCGGAGCAGCGGGACCCCGGTCGCCTTCGTCAGGAACGGGAGCGAACGGCTCGCGCGCAGGTTCAGCTCGATGATCTGGTAGGCTTCGTCCTTCACCAGGAACTGCACGTTGAACGGCCCCTTGATCGACAGCGTGCGGGCGAGCCGGCCCGCGGCGTCGAGCAAGCGATCCTGGACCTCCTTCGGCGTGTGCCGGGGAGGAAGGCAGAACATCGCGTCGCCGGAGTGGACCCCCGCTCGCTCCACGTGCTCGAGGATCCCCGCCACGAGGACCCGCTCGCCGTCCGAGATCGCATCGAGCTCGACCTCGTCGGCCCCTTCGACGAACTTCGTGATCACGACCGGATGCTCCGGTGAGACCCGGGCCGCCTCCGAAAGGAACCGCGCGAGGTCCGCTCGGCTCCAGATGACGCGCATCGCCTGGCCGGAGAGCACGTAGGAGGGGCGGACGAGCACCGGGTAGCCGACCTCTTCGGCGAAGGCGCTCGCCTCCTCGATCGTGCGGAACGCCCGCCACGCCGGTTGGGGGATCGAGAGTCGTTCGAGGAGCCGAGCGAACCGTGCCCGGTCCTCGGCGCTATCGATCGACTCGGAGGTGGTGCCGAGGATCGGGAGCCCGCACATGTCCAGGAGCGGCGTCAGGTTCTGCGCGAGCTGGCTCCCCACGCAGGTCACGATTCCCGAGAACGATTCGATGTCGTAGAGGTCGCGGACCCGCTCGAGCGTGATCTCCTCGAAGTAGAGCCGGTCGGACCGGTCGTAGTCGGTGGAGACCGTCTCGGGGTTCGAGTTGAGGAGGGCGACCCCGGGTACCCCCTCGGCCTTGAGCCCGTCGACGAGGTTCATGGTCGACCAGTCGAACTCCACGCTCGAGCCGATCCGGTACGGCCCGGCACCGATCACGAGGATAGAGCCCTTCGGCATCGGGCGGATGTCGTCCGCGTCGGCCCGATAGGTCAGGTAGAGGTAGTTCGTACGGGCCGGCCACTCTCCGGCGAGCGTGTCGATCATTCGGACCCGCGGACGGATCCCGGCCGCAAGCCGCTCCCGACGCACTTCCTCCTCGTCCCGTCGCGCCGCCCGGCCGATCGCCCGGTCGGACAGCCCGAGCTCCTTCGCCCGGCGCACGAGCTCGGGGGGAAGCGGGCCGGCACCGGGGGCGCCGAGCTCCCGATGGACCGCCTCGATCTCGCCGAGAGCGTCCACGAACCAGCGGTCGATGTAGGAGACCTCGCTGACCGTCCCCGGGTCGATCCCGGCCCGAAGGGCTTCGAGCACATGGTGGAGCACCGAGGGCGTGGGGGCGGAGAGGTCGGCGAGGATCGCTTTCGGTTCCCGCACTTCGGGAGGCGGCAGCAGATCGGCCCTTGGGTCCCCCATTCGAACGGCTTTCGAGAGGGCCTCGGGGAACGAGGCGCCGATCCCCATGACCTCGCCGACCGACTTCATGGAAGGGCCGAGCTTCCGGTCGGCCCGCTCGAACTTCTCGAGGTCCCAGCGCGGCAGCTTCACGACCACGTAGTCGAGGGCCGGCTCGAAGCAGGCGGTGGTGACGCCGGTGATGCGGTTCTTGAGCTCGGGGAGCGTGTAGCCGAGCGCGAGCTTGGCCGCGACGTACGCGAGAGGGTAGCCGGTCGCCTTGCTCGCGAGCGCGCTTGAGCGGGAGAGCCGCGCGTTGATCTCGATCGCGTAGTACTCCTCGCTGTTCGGGTTCAGGCAGAACTGGATGTTGCACTCCCCGACGATCCCGACCTCCTCGACGGCCCGGAGGGCCGCCTGGCGGAGCATCTGGTACTCGTGATCGGTCAGGGTCTGGCTCGGAGCGACGACAACATTGTCCCCGGTGTGCACGCGCATCGCGAGGACGTTCTCCATGTTGCAGACCGTGAGGGCATTGCCCTTCGCGTCGCGCACGACCTCGTACTCGAGCTGCTTGAACGACCCGACGTACCGCTCGAGGAGCACCTGGCCGACGGGGCTCGCGCGGAGACCCCGGCCGACGACGTCCTCGAGCTCCTCGGGGTTGTGGGCGACACCGCCGCCGCGACCGCCGAGGGTGAACGCGACCCGGACGATCACCGGGAAGCCGAGCTCGCGTGCCGCGCCCAGCGCCTCCTCGTAGGAGTAGACGGCCCGGCTCGGGAGCGTTGGGACGTGCGCGCGCGCCATGGCGCGGACGAACTTCGCGCGATCCTCGGTCGCCTTGATCCCCCGGAGCGGGGTCCCGAGCACGGCCGTCCTCGTACGGGCGAGCGCGCCGCGGTCGGAGAGCTGGACGCCGCAGTTCAGGGCGGTCTGCCCGCCGAACGAAAGGAGGATCCCGTCCGGCCGCTCGGCCTCGAGGATCGGCTCGACGAAGGCCGGCACGATCGGTTGGAAGTAGACGCGGCCGTGCTTCGGCGGGTCGGTCTGCAGCGTCGCGATGTTCGGGTTGACCACGACCGCGTAGACTCCTTCCTCCTCGAGCGCCTTGAGGCACTGGCTGCCGGAGTAGTCGAACTCTCCGGCCTCGCCGATCTTCAGCGCGCCGCTCCCGAGAAGGAGGACCTTCTTCGGCATCGACAGGGTCATGGTCGCCGCCTCACGGCCGCCACGAAGCGGTCGAACACGAACCCGGCCTCCTGCGGCCCCGGGTGGCCTTCCGGATGTCCCTGGAGCGCGAGGAGCCGTCCCCGCGCGTCGCGGAACCCTTCGAGGGTCCCGTCATCGGGGTTGGTCGCCCAGGGAAGAAGGCCGGTCCCTTCGAGGGAGTTCGGGTCGACCGCATAGCCGTGGTTCTCGCTCATGATCAGGGCGCGACCGTCGGCGAACGAGATCGTCTTGTTCTGGCCGCGGTGGCCGTACTTCAGCTTGAAGGTCTTCGCCCCGCGCGCGAGCGCGAGCAGCTGCTGCCCGAGGCAGATTCCGAGGGTCGGGAGCTCGCGGTTCGCCGGGCGGCCGAGCTCCTCGA
>DAHVAA010000137.1 GCA_027314845.1 Thermoplasmata archaeon
GACTATTTCACCCCGGACCACGCGAAGCAGTTCCCGCACGCGCATGAGCTCGTCTTCAAGATCATGAAGCAGGCGTCGAAGTGTCGGCAGGGCACGAACCTCGCCGATGCCCAGGAGTTCCTGAAGCTCATCCAGGAGTTCTCTGAGCTGTTCTGGCAGACCAAGGGCGCGAAGACCAAGCGCCAACCCTCGCTGCAGAAGTCCGGCGGCGACCTCGTCGTCCCGCTCTCGGCGTAAGCGCGTCGACGGAAACGGTCGGCCGCGCCGGGTCCTTCGCCCGAGATGACCGAGACCCTACCGCTCGACGGACGCTCCCTGTCCCTCGAGCAGTTCCTCGCGGTCGTCCGCGGGAACTGCGGGGTCTCGCTGACCGCGGAGGCTCGCAGCTCGGTCGCGGCGAGCCGGCGCGCGGTCGAGCGGGCCGTCCGCGCCGAGCGACCGGTCTACGGAGTGACGACCGGGTTCGGCGCGCTCTCCGACCGGCCGATCCCGCGCGACCAGGTCCTCGAGCTCCAGGCGTCGCTCGTCCGCAGCCATGCGAGCGGCACCGGCCCCGCCCTGTCGACCGACCTGGTCCGGGGCCTCCTGCTCCTCCGCCTGAACTCGCTCGCCGGCGGTTACTCCGGAGTGCGCGGTGAGGTCCTCGACCTCCTGGTGGAGTTCCTGAACCGCGGACTCGTGCCGTGGATCCCGGAACAGGGGTCGGTCGGTGCGTCGGGGGACCTCGCGCCGCTCGCCCACCTCGCCTCGTCGATGACCGGCGAGGGCGCGTTCGTGATCCGCGGATCGACCGCACCCGCCCCCGCCCGAGAGCTTCTCGACCGGGAAGGGCTGGCACCGCTCGTGCTCGCGGAGAAGGAGGGGGTCGCGCTCCTCAACGGCACCGCGCTCATGGCGAGCTACCTCGCGCTCGCGGTCGCGGACGCGCACGAGCTGCGCGACGCCGCGCTGATCGCCGCCGCCCTCGCGTACGACGCGCTCGAAGGGAACCCGTCGGCCCTCGACGATCGTCTCGGCGAGGTCCGTCGGTCGCCGGAGCAACGACGGGTCGCCGGCACGCTGCGGACTCTGCTCGAGGGGAGCGCGCTCGCCGTCCCGCGGACGGCCTGGTCGGGGCAGGACCCGTACACACTGCGATGCCTCCCCCAGGTGGTCGCGGCGGTCGAGCTCGGGATCGGCTTCGCCGAACGGGTGGCCACCGCGGAGCTGAACGCGGTTACCGACAATCCCCTCGTCTTCGAGGGGGACGAGTTCGTGAGCGGCGGCAACTTCCACGGCCAACCGCTCGCGCTCGCGCTCGATACGCTCGCGATCGCGGTCCAGTACCTCGCGGCCTTCTCCGAGCGACGGATCCATCGTCTGATCCACCCGGCGCTAAACCGCGGACTCCCCGCTTTTCTCGCCCCGACTCCCGGGGTCAGCTCGGGGTTCATGGTCAGCCAGTACCTTGCGGCCGCGCTGGTCAACGAGAACCAGACGCTGGTGCATCCCGCGAGCGCGGCGAGCCTCCCGACCTCCGCCGACCAGGAGGATTACGTCTCGATGGGACCCTGGGCTGGGGCGAAGCTCCGCCGCATCCTCACGAACACGCGACGGGTGTTGGCCGTCGAGTGGATCGTCGCGGGCCAGGCGCTCGAGCTCCGTCGCCCCCGCGCCGGGGGACGTGGCAGTGAGGCCGCCCTCCGGGCGCTCCGGACCCGGGTCGCGCCGTGGTCGCGCGACCGCAGCCCCGCCCCCGATATCGAGCGGGTCGCGGGCGCGATCGAGGACGGAAGCCTCGTTCGCGAGGTCCGCTCCGGGGTCCCGTTCTAGACCCGACTAAGGCGGCGCGAGCGCCACGGCGGGGGCGGCGGCGCCCGGCAGGGAGGTTGGCGGGAAGCGGACCAGCTGGCCGCAGCTCGGACAACCGTACTCGCTCACGCTCCGGTGCCGTAGCGGCGTCCGGCACTTCGGGCAAGGGATCGGCCTCGAGGTGACATACGCCGCGAAGAGCTCCTGCGCGTTCCGGTCGGTCAGTGAAAGCGTCCGGGCCCCTTCCCGGGACGCGTCCCGTGGCGGTGGGGAGGGGACGGGAGCCTCCCGGGCCGGCGGGGATTCGGTCGGAGCCACGCCGGCCGTTCGGGGGCTCGCGAGACGGCCGCACTGGGGGCAGACCGCGAGGTTCGTCGAACCGGTCGCCAGCAGCGGGACGTGGCAGTGCGGGCAGAGCGTCTTCAGTCCGCCGCTCGTGAGCACCGGGCCGGGGGCGCGCGGCGCTCGCATCGGAAGGGCCGACGAGGAGCTCACGGGGGCGGTGCTGGAGGCCGCCGGGGGCGAAGTCGGGATCGAGGGACCCCAGCGGACGACGCGGCGGCTCGGCTCGTAGACGAGGGGAGAGTTTGGCCGGGCCAGCTCGTGGGCGAGGAGCTTCTCCGCCTTGCGGGCTCGCCAGGAAAGGGCCGCCGCAAGGCCCGGAACGCTGGTCGTACCCAGCGAGCGAACGGTGGAGCGTAGTCGTTCGAGGTCGTCCTCGGAGGGACCGAAGAGGGCCGCCATCGGGCCAATTGCCGCGGCGGGCCAAAAGAACCTATCGCTCGATTCGAAGCCAAAAGGTAGGCACCGGTGGAGCGGCTCCAGGTCTCTTGGACGGTGCCACCAAGAGGCGCTTCCACCGATGCCCGAGGCCAACTATCGAAAAGCTGGTGAGGCTATATAGTTATCCGGCCCCGCGGAAGATGGGGGGAGGCTCAGATGGGAGCCTTCAGAAGCCCGAATACCTCGGCGAGTTCCGCCGACATTTCTTAAGCAGGAAGCAATACCCGCGGTCGGCGGGACCGGGCCCGCCCGACCATGAGCTCGCGAGGTTCAAAGTTCTCGCCGTCAGAGAAATCGCTGTCCGGCGCCGGGGCCGCGGGGCCGGCCACTCCGATCCCTGCGGTCGTCTGGGGACCGAACGACGACACTCGTCTGCTCCTCCGGGGGCTGCTCCGCCTCAACCGCCACGCGGTGGTCTACGAGGCCCGCACACTGGGCGACCTCGAGCTGCTCCCCCCCTCGACCCAGCCCCGTCTGCTCCTCGTCGATGTCGGGGCCGACGGCGGCCGCTGGAGCGACGAGCTCGCCCGGGCGGTCCAGCTTCACTCCGAGCTTCGACCGCTCGCGATACTTCCCGCCGGACGCCCGGACCTTGAGGCGCAGGCGCTCCGCGCCGGCGCCCGAGCGGTCCTCGCCCGCCCGTTCGCGATCCAGGACTTTGTGCGGGCGCTCGCGAAGGCGGTCGGCTGATCGGCCGCTCCGCCCCGATTAGTACCGGTGCCGATTGTCGCCCCGCGAGGGCGGAACCAGTGAAACTCTCGGGTCTCTCCGACGCGGTGCGCGGTCGCGTCCGTTCGGGCCCGGAAGAGCTCGACCGATTCGGCCGGGACATGTCGTTCCTCGTGGGCCACCCCCTCGCCGTCGTCACCCCGGCCGACGCGGAGGACGTAGGCGCCCTGATCCGCTGGGCCCGTCGCGTCCGAGTCCCGCTGGTCGCTCGCGGAGCCGGCACCTCCCTGGACGGAGAGTCGGTCCCCTCCGACGGCGCGGTCGTTGTCGACCTCTCGCCGTGGAACCAGGTGTTCGAGGTCGACCCGGAAGAGCTGTGGGCGCGCGTTGGGCCCGGGGTCGTGAACCGGGAGCTTCAACGGTCGCTCCGGTCGCAGGGCGTTTTCTTCCCGCCGAACCCGGGGTCCTGGATGACCGCGACGGTCGGCGGCAATGTCGCGACGAACGCGTCGGGACCCCGGTCGTTCAAGTACGGCCCGACCCGGCTCTGGGTGCGCGAGGTGGAGGCGGTCCTCGGAACCGGAGAGCGGGCCCGATTCGGTGCCCGAGTTGCGAAGCGCTCGGTCGGGCCGGAGCTGTTGCACCTGCTGGTCGGTAGCGAGGGGACCCTGGGGATCATCACCGAGGTGACGGTCCGGCTCGCTCCGCTCCCGGCCCGACGCGAAGGCCTGGTCGTGCCCCTGCCGCCTTCGGTGTCGCTCTCCGCGGTCGCCCGTCGCCTGCGACCTCTCTCGGCTCGAGGGCTCTCGGCCGTCGAGCTGATCGACCGGGACTCCGCGACCGTCCTGGTCGAACGCCGCTCGGCCGACCTTCCCCAGGACGCCTCGCTCCTCTTGCTCGAGGTGGAGGGAGCGGACGAGCGCGAGACCACGCGCGAGCGCGCGACGATCGTCGCCGCGCTAGGGTCGGTCGGGATCCACCGAGACCCGACGGTCTTCCCGGAGGCCGACGAGCTGTGGACGCTCCGAGGTCAGAGCGGGGTCGCGCTGGATGAGCGGATGGGTCATCGGGTCCGGGAGGATGTCGCGGTCCCGCTCTCCCGGATCGACGACTTCGTGGAGCGCATGGACGGCCTACGACGGAGCCATGGGGTCCGGCTCTATCTCTACGGTCACCTCGGGGAAGGCAGCTTCCACCCGAACTTCGCGGTGGACCCGGCCTCCCCGGCCGGGGCGCGGATCCGGGTCGCGATCCTCTCCGCCGCGCTCGAGCTTGGGGGCACCGTCAGCTCCGAGCACGGCATCGGCCGGCTCAAGGTTGGCCATCTCGCCCGCGAGCTCGGCGCCCCTCCGACCGAGCTGTTGCGGGCCGTGAAGCAGCAGTGCGACCCCGACGGGATCCTGAACCCCGGGAAACTCTACCCTCCTCCGGAGGCACCAGCCGCATCACCTTCTCGGTCGCCTTCGGGACCGGCAGACGGCTAAGCGCGCGAG
>DAHVAA010000138.1 GCA_027314845.1 Thermoplasmata archaeon
CGAAGGCCTTGGAGAACGTCCCCATCTCCACGTGGACCTTGTCTCTTCCAAGGCGGAAGTGCGAAACGATGCCCCTCCCTCCTTCTCCCAACACCCCCTCCCCATGGGCGTCATCCACATACACCATAGCCCCGTGCTCGGCTCCCAGTGACGCCACCTTGTCCAAGGGGGCGATGTCCCCGTCCATCGAAAAGACGCCATCGGTGATTATGAGGAGACGTCGGGAGGCAGGTCGGTGCTCCTCCGCCTCGGCGAGCACGCGGCCGAGGTCCCCGACGTCGGTGTGTCGGTAGACGGCTCGCTCCGCGCGCGATAGGCGCACCCCATCGATGATGCTGCCGTGGTTGAGCTCGTCGCTGATGACGAGGTCGCCCTCTCCGACGAGCTGCGGGATGAGCCCGGCGTTGGTCGCGAACCCGCTCTGGTAGACAAGCGACGCCTCGGCCTGCTTGAACTTCGCGAGTCGGCGTTCCAGCTCGACATGAAGGTCCATGTTCCCGGCGATCGGTCGAACCGAGCCGGAGCCGACCCCGTGGCTCTTCACGGCGGCGATGGTCGCCTCCTTCAAGCGGGGGTGGTTCGAGAGGCCGAGGTAGTTGTTCGAGCAGAACATCAGGACCCGACGGCCGTCGATCTCGCACCAGGGAGTGCTCGGCCCTTCGAGGACCCGGAGCTTCCAGTCGGTCGCGCTCTCGACCAGCTGGGCGTACTCCTCGGCCAGGAACCCGGTCGGGTCGCGCATCGCGTTCACCATCTCGGCTCGAGCGAGACCTTCGCGGCCTGCATCGACTGGATGAGCTCCATGGCCCGCGGAAGCTCGGCGATCGCCACGCGATGGGTGATGATCTCGGCCATCTTCGTGCGAAGCTCGGGCCGTGCCAGCAGGCCCTTCACCTGGTACCAGGTCTCGAACATCCGTCGGCCGAAGATCCCATGGATCCGCGCCGCCTTGAAGATGACCGCATCGTCAAAGTTCAGGGACGACTCCTTATCGAGGAGACCGAGGAGGGAGACCCGGCCCCCCGGGGTCAGCGCTTCGAACGCGAGCCGGAGCGAGGCGGGGTGTCCGGACATCTCGAGGGAGACGTCGACCCCCCGGCCGTCGGTCTCGTCTCGGATCGTACGCGCGAGGTCGGGACCGAGCTCGAGGGGGTTGTAGACGTGGTCCGCGCCCATCGTGTGAGCGAGGCGGGTACGCACCGGGTTCACTTCGGTGGCGAAGATGCGCCGGGCGCCGAGGATGCGGGCCACCGCGATCGCCAGCAGGCCGATGGGGCCGCATCCGGTGATGAGGAGGTTCTTCCCCCCCAGGTCCTCGATGTTGTCCTCGGGGAGGAGGGAGTGGACCGCGTTGCCGAGCGGCTCCTGGATCGACGCGAGCGCGGGGTCGAGCGAGGGGTCGTTCTTCCACGCGTTCATCTCTGGTAGGACGGCGAACTCCGCGAAGACCCCGTTGCGGTCGACCCCGAGGACCTCGACGTTCTGACAGATGTGCATCTTGCCGGTGCGGCACTGATAGCACGTACCGTCCGCGATGTGGGTCTCCGCGGAGACGTGGTCCCCCACCGCGAGACTCTGGACCCCCGGTCCGAGCTCGACCACTTCGCCGCTCAGCTCGTGTCCGAAGATCATCGGCACCCGTTTGACCCGCGACTCGGCCCACTCGTTCCAGGTCCAGATGTGAACGTCCGTGCCGCAGACGGAGGAGGCCCGAACGCGAACCAGGACCTCGCCGGCACCCGGCTTCGGGTCCGGCACCGTTCGGATCTCGCCTCCCGGACCTCGGCTCGTCTTGACGTAGGCTTTCACGACCTACTCGCCTCCGGGCCGGGACCGAGGGCCACTCGGCCATAACGGGTTCGGATGCGACCGGGCGAACCGGACGTGTTCCGCGCAAGGAGCGGGTTCTCTACGCGCGCGTCCGAAGCCCGTCCGATCCGGCCCGGATTCCTCGAGGTGAAGGAGGCTCGACGACGAGGTCCGACTCCGCGCGCGCGAGCGCTTATATAGGGCACCCTTCTCCCCCGTCCCCACTGGAGGTAGGACCCCCTATCGACCGATGGCGCGACGGCATCGTCCCCGGCGAGGCTCTCTCGCCTTTTCACCCCGTTCCCGGTCGGCCCGGCCCCTGCCCCGGATCCGCTCCTGGCCCGACGGACCGAAGCAGCCGGCCATCGAAGGCTTCGCGGGCTTCAAGGTGGGGATGACCCACGCTTTCATCGTCGACTATCGTAAGCGGTCGACCACGGCCGGCCAGGAAGTCTCGGTCCCGGTCACGGTCGTGGAAGTTCCCCCCATCCGGATCGTCGGGGCGCGACTCTACCTCCGCAACCCGTACGGAATGCGCGTGACCGCGGAAGTCTGGGGCTCGGCGATCCCCGAGGACGCCACCCGGAAGGTCCCGGCGCACCCCGCGAGTTCCGCGGCGCAGCTCGAGGCGTTCGGTCAACAGAAGGGCGACGAGGTCCGGCTGATCGCGCTCACCCAGCCTCAACTGATCACGGGCACCGGCTCGAAGTCGCCCGAGATCTTCGAGCTCCGCGTCTCCGGCGAGAAGTTCGAGGAGCGCCGCGCGTTTGCGCTCCAGAAGGTCGGGCAGGAGATCCCCGTTGACCAGCTGACCCGGGAAGGGGAGTTCCTCGACGTCATCGGCGTCACGAAGGGCTTCGGATTCCAGGGCCATATCCAGCGCTGGGGAGTGAAGCTCCAGCCCCGGAAGAACTCCAAGCACCGCCGGATGATCGGTACGCTGGGCCCGCACAATCCAAGCTTCGTTACTTACCGAATCCCCCAAGCCGGTCAGCAGGGCTACCACCGGCGGACCCAGTTCAACATGCGCGTGCTCAAGGTCGTCCGCGACCCGCGCACGGACCCGATCACGCCCGCGGGCGGCTTCCTCCACTACGGCGAAGTGCGAAGCGCCTGCATTCTCCTCCCCGGTTCGTTGCCGGGACCGGCGAAGCGACTGCTACGTTTCCGGGCCCCCATGCGGAGCCGAGTGGCCTCGGTCGAGAAGGTCGACCTGCGCTACTTGAGCACCCGATCAAAGCAGGGAGTATGACGGCGACGCACGAACCGGGGAGCCCCGCGCTCCCCGCCGAACCGCATTCGCCGCACCACCGCGCGCACCTGCTCGACCTCCAGGGTAAGCCGGACGGAAGCGTGCTGCTCCCGCTGGCCTTCTCCCAGCCGGTCCGGACAGACCTCATCCGCCGCGCCGTGGTCGCCGCCCAGTCCCACCGCCGTCAGCCGTACGGAACCTCCCCTACCGCGGGGCTTCGTCACTCCGTCGAATGGTCCGGAAAGGGTCGGGGCGTCGCGCGTACCCCGCGGTTGATGGATTCGATGCGGGGGGCCCAAGCTCCGAACACCGTGGGGGGTCGCCCGGCGCATCCCCCGAAGGTCGAAAAGATCTGGGCGAAGAAGATCAACGACAAGGAACGTCGCCTCGCGTTCGCGTCGGCGCTCGCGGCGACCCGCGAGGAGCGACTCGCGAGCGAGCGCGGCCATCGGGTCCCTCACGGCCTCCACCTGCCGCTCGTGATCGCGGACCCTATCGAGTCGATCGCCACCGCGGCCGACGCTCGAAAGCTGCTCGAACACCTCAAGCTCTGGTCCGATGTCGAGCGGGCCGACCACGGCACGCACCTCACATCCTCGGGCCGGGCCCGCCGCCGCGGCCGGGTCCGCCGGACCCCACGCAGCGTCCTGGTCGTCACGAGCGCGGGCGACAAGGCCCGCGGTTTCCGCAACCTCGCCGGGGTCGAAGTGGTCTCGGCCCGGCGGCTCGCGACGGAAGACCTCGCGCCGGGGGGCGACGCGGGGCGTCTCACGCTCTTCTCCCGAAGTGCCGTCGAGTCGCTGCGGGCGCGCCTTGGGGAGGTGGCCCCGTGAGCGCCAGCGACCTTCGTCACCGGATCATCATGCACGCCTACGTGACCGAGAAGTCGATGGACGAGATGGAGCGCCAGAACAAGCTCGAGTTCGTCGTCGACCACCGCGCGACGCGGGCAGAGATCAAGCGGGCCGTCGAGAGCATCTACCAGTGCAAGGTCGCGAAGATCACGGTCAAGATCGTCCGAACCGGCAAGATCGCGACCGTTCGGTTCCAGAAGGAGTTCTCGGCCGAGGACATCGGAAGCCGAGCCGGGGTGTTCTGATGGGAAAACGCATCATCTCCCGTCGCCGCGGAAGCGGAACGGGTACGTATCGCTCGCCGAGCCACCGCCACCACGGGCCGGTGTATCACCCTGCGCCGAACGTTGTCGGGGAGGGTAAGGTCCTGCGGATCGTTCCGGCCCCAGGACGGACGGCTCCCGTCGCCGAGGTGTCCAGTCCGGACGGCGGGACCGTTCGCATCCTCGCGACCGCCGGTCTCGCCACGGGCGACACGGTCGCCTTCCAGGCCGGCAAGGTCGACCGGGGCTCGATCCTGCCGCTCGGCAACATCCCTGACGGGACGCTCGTCTCGAACCTCGAGGTCAAGCCGTACGACGGGGGCCGCCTCGTGCGCTCGGCCGGCGCCAGCGCGTTGGTGGTCGCGCACACCTCGTCGGAGGTCACGGTCCAGCTCCCCTCCGGGAGCTTCAAGCAGTTCCTCGCCACCTGCCGGGCCCAGGTCGGGGCCGTCGGGGGAGGGGGCCGCCGGGAACGCCCGATCATCAAGGCCGGTAAGAAGGTCTGGGCCACCCGCTCGCTCGCCCGGGCCGCGTTCAAGGTCCGC
>DAHVAA010000139.1 GCA_027314845.1 Thermoplasmata archaeon
AGGATGCCGTTGATGGGCCCCTTCTTCGATTCCGCCGGGTCGGCGCCCCGCCGCACGAGCGTGGCTTCCCAATGCTCGATGCCCCAGCGCGACCTCAGGACGGCCGCGGCCCGGGCGAGCCCCGTGGTGTTGCACGAGACCACGCGCACCGAGCGCTTTCCCCGGCAGACCTCGTAGTTCCCGAGGGCATTGAACGACGCCTCGGCGACATCGGCCTTCTCGCCCCCTTGGAAGACCGCACGGACCCCGGCCCCGTCGTAATGGTGTCGATTTTCCTTGCCGACCTTCTCCGGCGCGGCATCCACGACGACATCGACCCGGGCGAACAGCTCGCGCGCGGTCCCCGCGAGACGGAGACCGGCCCGGTCGAACTCCTCGGCCTTCCCGTCCCCGGCGATGAACAGGGGGTACCCCTTCTCGGCCGCCCGGCGGGCCTCGAAGCTCGGGCGGGTCTTGGTGACGCCGACCAGCTCCATGTCCGGCTGCCGCGCGACCGCATCGGCGACCCGCTTCCCGATCGTTCCGAACCCGTTGACCGCCACGCGGACCTTCATCCGGAGCGCCTCGGCCGGTCGGAGCCGGCTTGAGGATAAAGGGGTTCCCCGGCCGACCTGCCCTCCGCCGAGCACAGGCTAAATCCTCCCGCGTGCGTCGGCCTCCGATATCATGGATTTCCGGCTGACCGATGAGGAGGAGGCGTTCCAGAGCGCCGTCCGGCGCTTCGGGGACAAGGTGCTGCGCCCGCACGAACGGACGATCGACGCCGAGGGCCGCCTCCCCCCCGAGGTGCTGCATCCGATGGCGGAGCTCGGGCTGCTCGCCATGCCGGTGCCGGCCGAGTATGGCGGGATCGGCGCTTCCGCCGCGCTCACCGAGCTCGCCGCGGAGGAGATCGGACGGGGCGACTTCTCCATGGCGACGGCCGTCTTCTTCCTGCTCGAGGCCGGCTGGGGCTACATCCTGAGCCGGTACGGAACCGAGGAGGCGAAGCGGGAGATCCTGCCGACGGTCTGCGGAGGGAAGGCGTTCCTCGGGATCGCCAGCACCGAGCCGACCGGCGGCAGCGACCTCGCCGGGATGCGCACGACCTCGCGCCGGGAGGGGGCGTCCTTCCGGCTCCGGGGCGAGAAGTCGTTCGTCTCGGGGGTCGAAGAGGCGAAGAGCCTCGGGGGGGGCCACCTCACGCTCTCGAAGTCCGAGGCCGGCGGGTTCAACTTCCTCTACGTTCCCACGCAGAGCGAAGGGGTCGCCACGCAGCGCTTTCACAACATGGGCCGCATGGGGATCTCGACCGGCGGGCTCACCTACCACGACGTGCGCGTTCCGGAAAAGTACCTCATCGGCGCCGAAGGCAAGGGGTTCGAGTACGCGATGGAGGGGTTCTCGGTCGCGCGGACCTACGTCAGCGCCGCCTGCGTCGGAGCGGCGGAACGCGCCCTCGAGACCGGCATCGCCTACATCAAGGAGCGGAAGGCGTTCGGCCAGCCGCTCGGCAAGTTCGAGGGGATCCAGTTCGAGCTGGCCGACCTCTACGCGCAGGTCGAGGCGGTGAAGTGGCAGTGCCGTCGGGCCGCCTGGCTGCTCGACACCTACACGCTGAAGGGCGATCGTTCCCATCGCTCGGAGGTCGACCGGGCCGTCGCGTCGGTGAAGCTCACCGCACCGCAGATCGCCTTCGAGAGCGTGAAGCGCGTCATGATGTGGTTCGGCGCGGCGGGGTACACGAAGGACGTCGGGCTCGAGCTCGGATTCCGCGGGATCATGTCGTACCTGGTCGGGGCCGAAGGCGGCCTCAACATCATGCGGATCATCCTCGGCCGCGAGCTCTTGGGCTAGGAGTTCCTTCCCTACAAGTGAACCCTGTATGCCGAGACGGCGGTCGGGAGCTCGGGCGATCGACGAACGCGCCTTCCACGCCTGGCTCGCCGCGCATCTCGCCGCGGGCCGGTCCGGGCTCCTCCCGCTCGGGGACGATGCGGCGGCGCTCCGGCCCCCGCGGGGGGCCGTCGCCGTCCTGACGACCGACGCGCTCGCCGAGGGCACGCACTTCCTCCGGGATTCCGACCCGGCGGCGATCGGGGCCGCGGCGGTCGCCGTGAGCCTCTCCGACCTCGCGGCGAAGGGGGCGACCCCGGCGGCGATCCTCCTCGCGGTGCTCGTGCCGCCCGGGACTCCCCGCGCCTGGGCCGTCCGGGTGGTCCGGGGGGCCGAGGGGACCGCGAGGCGGTTCGGGGCGGCGATCGTCGGCGGCGATACCAAGCCCGGCCGGCAGCGGGCCGTGATCGGGTTCGCCCTGGGGTGGGGCCGGCCCGATCGGCTGGCGCCCCGCACGGCGGCCCGGTCGGGGGACCTCCTCGTGCTGACGGGCACGGTCGGCCGCGGCGGGCTCGCCGCGGCCCGGCGGCGCACCGGCCCGGGGCGGCGGCGGGCCCTCGCCGATCTCCTTAGGGTGGAGCCGCGGGTCGCGCCGGGCCGGGCCCTCGCCCGGTACGCGCACGCGATGCTGGACACCTCCGATGGGCTCGCGGAGGCCGCCCGGCTCCTCGCGACGGCGAGCCGACGGCGGGTCGTGGTCGAGGCGGCGGCGCTCCCGCTCGCCCCCGGGATCGACCGGACGGGGCGCGCCGGGTCGGCGTGGGAACGGATCGCGTTCTTCGGCGGGGACTACGAGCTCCTCGCGACCCTGCCGCCGGGGCGCCTCGCCGCCGCTCAACGCGCCGTCCGCCGGGCCGGGACACGTCTCACGGTGATCGGGGTCGTCGCCCGGGGCCGAGGCGCCGTGCTTCGAGAGGACGGGCGGGAACGCCCGATGCCCGAGACCGCGTGGCAACCGTTCGGTCTCCCCCACCGCCGGGGCCGCGCCTGAACGACTCCGGCGGTGCCGTGCGGCACCGTCACAGACTTCACGTTACGCTCAAGTACAGGCTCCCGGGTTCTGTTCACCACCCGAGGTACGGGTACCATGGCGAACACGGAGTCCCCGATCAATCCGTTCGAAACGGCGAAACAGCAGATCGATATCGTGGCCGACCTTATCGGGATCAACGACGGGACCCGCGAGGTCCTGAAGCACCCGAAGCGGGAGCTCACGGTCAACTTCCCGGTCCGGATGGACGACGGGTCGTACCGGGTGTTCACGGGGCACCGGGTCCAGTACAACATGGCCCGGGGTCCGTGCAAGGGCGGGATCCGCTACCACCCCCAGGTCAGCCTGGACGAGGTCCGGGCGCTCGCCGCGTGGATGACGTGGAAGTGCGCGGTCGTCAACATCCCCTACGGGGGGGCGAAGGGCGGCGTCATCTGCGACCCGAAGCACATGTCGAAGGGCGAGCTCGAGCGGATGACCCGCCGCTACACGAGCGAGATTTCGAGCATCATCGGGCCCGAGATGGACATCCCCGCGCCGGATGTGTACACCGACAGCCAGACGATGAGCTGGATCATGGACACCTACTCGATGCAGAAGGGCTACTCGGTCCCCGGGGTCGTTACGGGGAAGCCGGTCAGCCTCGGCGGCAGCGAGGGGCGCGGCGAGGCGACGGGGCGCGGGTGCGCCTACGTCATCCGAGAGGCGGCCAAGGACCTCGGGCTCCGCGTGAAGAACGGAACCGTCGCGATCCAGGGCTTCGGGAACGCGGGCAGCGTCGCGGCGAACATCCTCGCGGAGGAGCAGGGCGCGAAGATCGTCGCGGTCTCCGACTCGAAGGGCGGGATCTACAAGGCCGACGGGTTCAACCCCCGCGCGGTCGAGGAGTACAAGCGGAAGACCGGCTCGGTGGTCGGCTTCCCGGGCACGAAAACGATCTCCAACGAGGAGGTCCTCGAGACCCAGGCCGACATCCTGATCCCGGCGGCGCTCGAGAACCAGATCACGAAGAAGAACGCCGACAAGATCCGGGCGAAGATCGTCGCGGAGGCGGCGAACGGCCCGACGGTCCCCGAGGCCGACACCGTGCTCTTCCAGAAGAAGATCACCGTGCTGCCCGACATCCTCGCGAACGCGGGCGGCGTCACGGTGAGCTACTTCGAGTGGGCCCAGGACATCCAGGGGTTCTTCTGGTCGCTCGCCGAGGTCAACAGCCGGCTCGAGCGCGTGATGGTCCAGTCGTACAACGACGTGCACAAGGTCGCGACCGAGCGCAAGGTGCACAACCGCACGGCCGCCTACGTGCTCGCGATCCAGCGGGTCGTCGACGCGATCCGGATCCGCGGGATCTACCCGTAGGCCGGAGCGACGCGCCTCGATGGACGACCTCCCCCGCTGTCGCCGCGCGACGTGGGCGGAGGTCGAGGGGTGGGCCGACCGGATTGCCGATGAGGTCCGGGCCCACCGCGCCCTCCCCGAGACGATCGTCGCCCTGACCCGGGGCGGCTGGGTGCCGAGCCGTCTCCTCTGCGACCGGCTCGGCGTGAAGCGCCTGCTGTCCGTCCGGGCGCAGCACTGGGGGGTCACGGCGACCCCGAGCGGCCGCGCCGAGCTCACGGACGGGCTGAGCGGGAAGGTCGCCGGCCAGACGGTCCTCGTGGTCGACGACATCACGGACACCGGCGAGAGCCTCGCCCTCGCGATCGATCACATCCGGACCCAGGGCCCGTCGCGCCTCGAGAGCGCCGCGCTCCTCCCCCTCAACCACGCGAAGTTCGTCCCGACCTATTTCGCCGAGGAGATCA
>DAHVAA010000013.1 GCA_027314845.1 Thermoplasmata archaeon
GTTCGAGCCGTCCTCTTCCTCGGACCGGAAGACCATGAGGGCATCGCACGCCAGGTCGAGGAAGTAGACGTCGTGGTCGACCACGAGCGCGGAGACCGCCTGGCGCTCGACCTGGCGGCGCACGAGCCGCGCCATCGACATTCGCTCGTCGGCATCCAGGTACGCGGACGGCTCGGCGAGCAGGTAGAGCGTCGCGGGTCGGGCGAGCGCGTGCGCGACCGCGGTCCGTTGGAGCTCGCCCCCGGATAGGTCGGGGAGGGCGACGTCGAGGATCCCATCGAGATGCAGCCCCGGGACGAGCTCACGCTCGAACAGCTTCGCATCGAAGGTCGGGTCGCTCGAAAGCGCCTCCGTCCGATCGCGCAGGCTGGCGGGCGAGGTCGCGCGAAGGTACTGCGGCTTGTAGCTCACGGTCACCCCGGTGGGAGGGGTCCCGCGGGTCGGCGGCTCGACGCCCGCGAGCATCCGGACGAACGTGGTCTTCCCTGTCGCGTTCGGTCCGACGATCCCGACGGTCTCTCCCTTCGCGAGGGCGCCCGCGCCGACCGCGAGATGGAAGCGCGGGAACGCTTTCTCCAGAGCGGGGAACTCGACCAACGCGTTCTGCCGCGCCGGGGGTTTCGGCGGATGGGCGACGAAGCGGACCGGCTCGGTCCGGAAGCGAACGTTCTCGTCCTTGAGGTAGCCGGTGAGATACGTGTTGATCGCCGAGCGCAGCGGGATCGGGTGGCTGATGACCCCGAACGCGGCCGCCTCGCCGTAGAGGAGGTGCGCCGAGTCGGCGAGATAGTCGAGGAGGCCGAGGTCGTGCTCGACCACCAGGACGCTCCGGTCGGCCCCCAGGCGCCGGAGGACGCGCGCGACCCGCAGGCGATGCACGATATCGAGGTAGCTCGACGGCTCGTCGATCAGGTAGAGGTCGGCGTCCGTGGCGAGGGTCCGCGCGATCGCCGCCAGCTGGAGGTGCCCGCCCGAGAGCTCCGAAAGGGGCCGGTCCGCCGAGGAGGCGAGGCCGACCTCTTCGAGCGCCCGCGTCGCATTCCCGCCCGCGCCGCCGACGTAGTCGACGACGGTCCCCGGCGTCTCCGCGAGCCGGTCGACATACTGTGGCTTCACGATGCTCCGCAGCTCGCCTTTCGCGACGCGCTCGAAGTGCGCTCGCAGCGCGGTCCCTCGGTAGTGGTCAAGGACCCTCCCCCAGTCGCCGGGAGTTCCGAAATCGCCGAGATTGGGCACGTCGACCCCGGCGAGCAGGCGGAGCGCGGTCGACTTCCCGGTGCCGTTCGGCCCGAGCAGGCCGGTGATCCCCTGGGGGGGAGGGACGGGGAGACGGTAGAGGCGGAATCCGTTGTACCCGTACCGGTGCACGATCTCCGACTCGTCGGCCTCGGGAGTGTTGAGGATCTTGATCGCATCGAACGGGCACTTGTGGACGCAGATCCCGCAGCCGATGCACAGGGTCTCGGAGATCACCGGCTTGCCGAGCGGCCCTTCGATGATGCACTCCTGTCCCATCCGGACGGGAGGACAGTACGCCTGGCACTCCCACTGGCACTCCTTCGGGTGGCACCGGTCGTTGAGCAGGATCGCGATCCGCGCCATCGTCAGGTTCCTGTCGAATCGCGCACGACGGCCCCGTCGCGCATCGTGAGGTGCCGGCCGGCGCGGGCCGCCACTTCCGGGTTGTGCGTCACCAGGATGAGCGTCGCCTCCCGGGAGCGGCGCACCCGCTCGAGGAGGTCGAGGATCGCGCGCGTGTTGCCGCTGTCGAGCTCGCCGGTCGGTTCGTCCGCGAGGAGCACTCCGGGCTGGTTCGCGAGAGAACGGGCCACCGCCACTCGTTGTTCCTCTCCGCCCGAGAGCTGATGGGGGAACGCCCGTTCGCGCCCCGTGAGCCCGACCTCTTCGATGAGCTGGGAGGAACGGCGTACTCGTTCGGTGCGGCCAAGCCCCAGGGCACGCATCGGCAGCTCGACATTCTCGCGGGCCGTCAAGGTCGGGAGCAGGTAGAACCGCTGAAAGATGAACCCCACGCCCCTCAGGCGGTGTCGAGCCCGTTCCCGGTCGGAGAGGGTCCCGACCGACCGCCCATCCCAGCGGACCTCCCCCTCGGTCGGCGCGTCGAGCAGCCCGATCAAATTGAGCAGTGTCGTCTTCCCGCAGCCGCTCGGTCCTTCGACCGAGACGAAGGAGCCCGGGGCGATGTCAAGGTCGAGCGAGCGCAGCGCCCGCACCTCTTCGGGCGTCCCCCGCATGTAGGTCCGGGAGACGCGGGCGAACTCGATCCGAGGGATCGGGTTCCCTCCGTTCATCGGAGAGCCTCCGCGATCTCGAGCCGGAGCGCCGCGCGCGAGGCGACCGCGCTCGCGAGGAGCGAGAGGCCGGCGACGCCCGCGGCGATCTCCGCGAGAATGAGCGGGTCGAACAACGCCAACTGAGCAGCTTCTTGCACCGTGGAGGTCGCCCACGTCGCGAGTCCCTGCACGACGAGATAGCCGGCCACGATCCCCGTCACGGAACCGGCGAGCGCGATGAGGAGCCCGTCGCCCACGATCCCGGTCGCGATCGACCAGGCGGGTAGGCCTAGGGCACGACGGACCCCGATCGAGCGACGATCCGCTTCCACGCGTCGAAGTAGGATCAGGGCGAGGAAGAGCAACCCCACCGTGAGCCCGACGGACGAGAGCGCAAGATAGAAGCCCGTAAGGACCGAGTTCGCCGTCTGGAGCTGTTGGGCCTCCTGCGAGAGCGACGTGACGCTGTAGTACGGGACCAAGGCCTGGACCGCGCTTCGCACCGAGCTCAGCGCGCTCGGGTCGATCGCGACAGACCCCACCACGGCGACCTGGATCGTGTCCGCGGCGTCCGGAACTGAGGCGGTAGCGCTGGGGCCGAACCCCGTCATCTGTTGGAGGTCGCTGAGGGGCAGGAGGATGAGGAAGGCTCCGGTCGGGCCCAGGAACGAGGGGAGGACCCCGAATACCCCGGTGATGTTGTACTCGATCCCGAGCGAGCGGTTTGTCGTGGGACTGAGGAGCACTCGGTCGCCGGTCGAGACGTGGTAGGTCGAGGCGTAGGGGGAGGAGACGAGCACGTCGTACGTCGCCGGACCCGCGTACGAACCGTTGGCATAGTGGACCTGGTCGGTCGGGTCGCCGAGAGGGAGGGGCAATGGGAACAGGCCCTTCTCCGCCGGGCTGAGCGTCGGTCCGAACTGGCCCGGGATGACCCCCTCTGCCAGTACGGGTGAGATCGCCCCGCTCGGGGCGTAGGCGTCGATCGCGATACTGAGCACGGGGGAGGCCGCCACCACGGAGGCGACGCCCAGGATCGCTGCGGCCCTCGCGTGGGCGTGCTCGATCCCGTGGAGGCCGGCCGCGCTCACCACGATCTGGTAACCGGCGTCCTGGAGGTTCGACAGCTCGTGGGCGGAAACGCCACCGCCGACGCTGATGAGAACGACGGGCAGGGCGACCGCGGCGGCGATCGCGGCGACCGCCAGCACGAACTGCAGCCGGGAGTGCCGAAGGGACTTGCCTCGACCGAATTGGGTCATGGGGCGCGCAGCTCCTCTGCGACGGGCAGTTGCATCGCTCGGGCGGCCGGAGCGATCGCGGCGACCAGGCCGACGAGGGTGACGAGGAGGACTCCGGAGAGGACGACGGTCGTGTCGAAGCCGACAAACGAGAAGGACGCAGGGAGGCCGATGAGGAAGTGGAGGAGGAACAGGTTGAGCGCGTTCGCGCCGAGATACGCGACCGGCAGACCGATCGCGAGCCCAATGCCCGCGAGGATGAGCGACTCCTCAACGACCGAGACCCCGACCGACCAGCGAGTATGGCCGATCGCCCGGAGGAGCGCGAGCTCCCGGCTCCGATCGTCCACCGACATCTGGAGCACGGTGGTGGCGAACAGTGCGGCGACCACCACCCCGATGAGCCCGATCAGGGTCCCGAACGTCCGATAGAGGTTCACGATGTGCTGGACCGCCCCGAGGATCTGGGAGAGCGTGAAGATCGTCAAGGTCGGGAGCGCTGCCTGGATGCGTGCCTGGTCGGTGCCGGCGGTCGTCGGGTCCTTGAGGTGGATCAACAGGACCGAGGCATAGTCGGTCTGGGCGCTCGCGCCCCCCACGATCGTCTGGAGCTCGGAGAGGTAGGTGAACGCGAGCAGCGCCGACGGGATCAGCCAGAACGGTCCTGAGACCCCGACCACACGGAAGGCGGAGGCGTTCGAGTACCAGCCCGGAAGCTCCTGGCTCGAGGCCGGGCTCGCGGGGCTGGCCCAGACCCAATCGCCCACGGTCACGTGCAGGACGGAGGCGAGCGCCTGGTCGAGCACGATCTCGTGCGTCACGGGACCCTGGTAGGTGCCGTTCGCGTAGTGCGGGTCGCCGGGGAGCGTGAACCCGGAGCCGTTGTAGAGATCCGGAGTCTGGATGCCCGCGTTGTTGGAAGGGATCCAGCCGACCGCGCCGGAGCCCGTGGGAACCCAGCCGGACGGGACGGAACTCGAATTGGCTTCGGCCCAGAGCGAGGCGTTACCGAAAACGAGGTCGGAGACGAGCCAGGGGCTAGCGGTCACGACGTTCGGGTCGATCTGGGGGATCGCGGTGGCGAGGCGATGGGCACCGGGGATCGGAGGGAACTCGGTCGAGGTGATGGAGGTGTTCGCACTCGCGCCGATGAGGTCAACCCCGCTCGCCGCGGCCAGCTCCGTGGCGCTCGTCTCGACCCCGTTCGAGAGCGCCAGGAGCATCACTACGAGCCCCACCGCGAGACCGAGGCCGAGTGATGTCATCGCGGCGCGGCCGGGCCGCCGGCGGATCGCACTGAGAGCGTAGCGCACGGTCGCCTCCGGAAGCCGTCAGGAGGGGCGCGCGCGGCGGAGTTCGCCGACCGAGACCCGGTGCGCCGCATCGACGTTGTACTTGTGGATCGATTCCTCGCTGACGGTGGAGGCACGAACTACCGTGCCGTCCGAAAGTTGAGGGAACCGCTCCGGGACCTGAGCGAGCAGGTCCCGAACCACGTCCTCAACGAACTTGGGGTGCCGGTGCGCGTCGAGCACCACCTGCCCCTCGTCGCCGCGCTTGAGGATGGCGTAGGTAGGGCTCGATTGGGCGGCCTCGATCGCTTCGATCATCCGATCGACCTCCACCTCGGTGGCATCCTCGAGCTCGAACACCAAGCGGGTGCGGTTCCGCTGATTGTGGGAGATCATCGGGAGCGTCGCATACGATGGGTCGGCCAGCCCGGGGAACTCCTTCACGAGCTCCGCCCGACACGTCTCCATCGCGCACGGGCACGCGGTCATCCCCACCGCCTCCGCGCCGACCGCTCGATGCAGCGCCACGCTGCCCCGCCCGTCTCGGACCGCGCGCGCTTCGGCGAGAAGCGTGTAGTCCTCGTAGCTCCGCTTGGATTCCGAGACCCCCTTTCGCAGAAAGTATTCCGCGGAGGCCTCGACGAACGCTTCCGTCGCATACCCGTGCCGGGAGAGCAGTTCCCGCGCGATGGTCGAGCAGGCGGACTCGAGCGAGTCGACCGGTCGGGTCGCGGTCGCGTCCACGACCTCGGCCAGGATCTCGGCGTTGCGCGACAGGTCGGAGCCCTTCCGGTCGGACGGGAGGTCCACCGCGACGCGAAACGTGACCGCGAGGGGGTTCTGCCGATCCGGCCGCTGCACGAGGAGCGGTTTCCGGATCCCGGAGAGCCCCACCGACCTAAGGCGAAGGCCGACCCGTGCCGGTGCCTCCGCGTGGACGTCCCGCATCCACAAAGTCACGAAGGGTCCGCTTAAACGGTTGGGGGTCGCTTGCCCTCGGGTAACCCCGGTTGCACGCACGCTTATACGGGGCTAACGGGTGTATGGACGGATGACCGAGTCCCCCGCTTCGGCCTCGACCCCGCCGGCCGTCCCGACCGCCACCCCGGGCCCCGCGGCCGCCCCGTACGTGGAACGCGAACGACTGATCACTGAGAATCTGAAGCAGATCTACGACCCCGAGATCCCGATGAACATCGTCGACCTCGGGCTCATCTATGGGTTCGAGTGGGAGGGCGACAACGTCACGCTCAAGATGACCCTCACGGCCCCGGGATGTCCGGTCGCAGGCATCCTCGCCGAAGAGGTGAAGCTCGCAATCGAGAAGGTCCCGAACATCCTCTCGGCGAAGGTCGAGATGACCTGGGAGCCTCCTTGGACACCGGAGCGGATGAGCGAGTTCGCAAAGCGGCAGTTCGGCTACGCCTGAACTCTCCGCGACCTAGAGTCAGCCGGCGTCGGCCGGGCGAGAACGAGCGGGATCCCACGCGGAGGACCGGACCGGCGTGACCGACCCGTCGGCCGCGAACCTCCCGCCGAGCGCCGGCCTCTCCGCGGCCGAGGCGGCCCAACTTCTGGCCAGGTTCGGACCGAACGAGGTCGCCGAGGAGCGACCCCATCCGGGGCGACTGCTGCTGGAGAAGCTCTGGGGGCCGATCCCCTGGATGCTCGAAGCCGCGCTCGTGCTCGAGCTCGTTACGGGCCACCTTCCTGAAGCGTTGATCTTGGCCGGGCTCCTCGCGCTGAACTCCGCGCTCTCCACCATCCAGGAGCAGCGAGCTCGCGCCGCCGTCGAGCTCCTCCGCCACCGACTCGAGGTGCTCTCCCGTGTGCAACGGGACGGCGCCTGGCGGAGCATGCCCGCGCGCGAGCTCGTGCCGGGCGACCGGATCCACCTCCGCATGGGGGACATCGTACCGGCTGACGCTCGCCTCGAAGAAGGGTCGCTCGAGCTGGACCAGTCGATGCTCACGGGGGAATCGACCAGCGTCACGCGAGGAGCCACCGAATCCCTCTACTCCGGGTCGACCGTGCGGAAGGGCGAGGCCACCGGAGTCGTCGTGGCCACTGGGGCACAGACGTACTTCGGTCGCACCGCCGAGCTCGTCCGTCTCGCCCACGCGAGAAGCCACCTCGAGGACCTGATGCTCACGGTGGTGCGCTACCTCCTGGTCCTGGACGCCGCGCTCGTGGTTTTGTTCGTCGGCACGGGGATCGCCCGCGGGGTCAGCCTCCTTTTCCTCGTTCCCTTCGTGCTCATTCTGCTGATCGCGTCGGTGCCGGTCGCCCTACCGGCCACCTTCACCGTCGCGTCCTCACTGGAGTCGCACCGGCTCGCGAAGGAGGGCGTGCTCGTCACGGGGCTCTCGGCAGTGGAAGACGCGGCCGGGATGGACCTTCTCTGTTCGGACAAAACCGGGACGCTCACCCAGAACCGGCAGACCGTGACCGACCTGCGGTCGCTCGAACCGGGTTCGGAAAGCGAGCTCGTCGCGCTCGCGGCCGCGGCGTGCGACGACTCGACCCAGGATCCGATCGACCTCGCGATCCTCGCCGAAGCCGCCCGACGGCACGCGCCGCAGTACCCCCGGAGCGAAATCGTCCCGTTCGAGCCGGGGACCAAGCGCTCCGAGGCCCGCATCCAACACGGCGACCAGCGGTGGAGAGTCGTCCTCGGCCAGCCGGCGGTGGTCGCCGGACTGATGGCGGTCGCTCCGGGGGCCGACGACTGGCTCGAACGACGCGGAGGAGAGGGTTTCCGCATTCTCGCGGTCGGCGCCGGACCCGAGGGAGCGCTCCGCCTCGTCGGCATGATCGCGCTCGCCGACCCGATCCGGGACGACGCCCCGGCGCTGATCCGGAGGCTCGGGGAACTCGGGATCCAGGTCGTCATGGTGACCGGCGATGCGCCCGCGACCGCTCGGTCGGTCGCGCATTCACTCGGTCTCTCGGGCGCTATCGGAACGCGGGAGGACCTCGCTCGGGCCTCCCCCGAGTTCGTCGGGTTCGCGGGGGTCTACCCCGAGGACAAGTTCGACCTCGTCCGCGCGCTCCAGTCTCACGGACGGATCGTCGGCATGACCGGGGACGGGGTGAACGACGCCCCCGCGCTCAAGCAGTCCGAGGTGGGGGTCGCGGTCTCGAGCGCCACGGACGTGGCGAAGGCCTCGGCGAAGCTGGTCCTCACCCAGGCGGGCCTCGCTGGGATCGTCTCCGCGGTCGAGTCGGGCCGCCGGGTCTACCGTCGGATGCTGACCTGGATGCTGAACAAGATCTCGAAGACGATCGAGCAGGTGGTCCTGCTCTCCATCGCGTTCGTCGCCACCGGCCTCTTTGTGACCACGCCGTTCCTGATCCTCGTGATGATCTTCGCGAACGACTTCGTCGTCATGTCGGTGGGAACCGATAATGCGAGGGTCTCCCAGGGTCCGGACCGGTGGGACGTTCGGCGGCTCGTCCTGGTCGGGGCCGGCGTTGCGCTCGGCTGGCTCGCGCTCTCCTTCTCCGTCGTGCTCGTCGGGACCTACGTGGTCGGCTGGCCGCTCGCCACGCTCCAGACGGCCGTCTTCCTCGAGCTCGTCTACTCCGGCCAGGCGACGCTCTACCTCATGCGAGAGAAGGGGCCGTTCTGGAGCTCCCGGCCGAGCACGCCGCTGTGGGTCGCCTCGGTCCTCGATATCCTCGCGGTGAGCCTGCTCGCCGGATTCGGGATCCTCATGACCCCCGTCTCCCCGCTCGTCATCGTCGTGCTGCTCGGGGTGGTGGCTGGTTCGGCGTTCGGCCTCGACCGCCTCAAGCTCCTCCTGTTCCGCTCCACCTCGCTCTTCGCCCGCCGGGCCGCCGTCGCCCCCGCGTGAGCTCTCGGGCTCGCTGAAAGAGTAGCGTCAAACCCTCCGGATCCGCCGTCGGTTCGACCGACCGCATTTCGTAGGGACCGACCGCGTGAGCCCACGCTTCCCCCTGCTTCGTCCGCTAGCTAGATAGGTCGGCAACGGTAGGGCTTCCCGTGCAAGTCCGGAGCGTCCGGTGGAGCGATTTCCCAGAGCTCCGCGAGATCTACTACACGCTCTACGACGAGCGGGAGCAAGGGGTTCCGATCGGGATCACGCTCTTCTCGGAGCGCCCGTCGCTCGCGGACGAGATCGATTGGTTCGCGCGGGGCTATCGACGGGTGCTGGACGGCCACGACATCTGGTCCGTCGCGGAGCGGGACGGGCATGCGGTCGGTGCCTGCACCATCCAGCGGCTAGGTCCCACCGTGACCTCGGAACTCGGCCACATCGGGGTCCTCGGCATCCTGGTCCATCGCGACCACCGAGGAGCTGGCGTGGGGACGGCGCTGCTGACGCATGCGCTCGACGCCGCACGCGAACGGTTCGAGGTCGTCCGCCTTTCGGTCTTCTCTATCAACGAGCGAGCTCGACGGCTCTACGAACGGTTCGGCTTCGCCGTCTCGGGCCATTCTCCCCGGGCGGTCAAACGGAAGGGCGAATATCTCGACGAGGACGAGATGGTGCTCGTATTCCCGTCCGGGTCCGCCGGCCCTCCGAACGCTTAAGGCCCGTCGCCGCTCGACCGGGCCGATGGCGTCCGACCGGGCCTGGCAGCGCGATCTCGAGACCGAGCGCGGGATGAAGGACGAGTTCATGGCTCGCCACCCGGAATCCCCCTTCATCGCCGGCCGCGTCCCGTTCCATCCCCTCCAGTACTTCCCGCCGGACCCGGCGTTCCGCATCACGGCGGTCCTCGAGCGGCGTCCCGCTCCGGAGGAGGCGTACCTCCGGACGAACCGCGACAACCAGGCGGTGATGCGCTACCTCGGCGACCTGGCCTTCTCGCTCGGGCGCCGGTCGCTCCGCCTTCGGCTCTACCACGCGGGAGAAGGGGTCGGCACGGCGGTCTTTGTCCCGTTCCGCGACGGGACGAGCGGCGAGGCGAGCTACGGCCCCGGCCGCTATCTGACCCTCGAGCTCAACGAGAAGGATGAGTACGACCTCGACTTCAATCGGGCGTTCAACCCCTACTGCGCCTACACCGACGAGTACGAGTGCGCGTTCCCTCCGGCCGAGAACGACCTGCCGATCCCGATCCGGGCGGGGGAGAAGGTCTGGGCGGCGGAACGGAATCCCCGCACCCCATCGAGCCTTGTGCTTGCCCGCACCGGTCGCCCGTCCTCGCCGGCGCGCCCCCGGGTGGCCGCGGTGAAGACGAAGGCCCGCTCGGGAAACACCCGACGTCCGGTCAAGGCAACAGGCCGAGCGCGGCGATCCCGTTGATCACGAACTGGACCGCGACCGCCGCGAGAAGGAGCCCGAGCACGCGGGTCATCGCCATGACCCCGACGCGTCCGAGCGATCGGAGGATCCGCTGTCCATACCGGAGGATGAGGTAGGCCGCCGCGGTCGTGAACGCGATCCCCACGAACGTCGCCAGGATAAGGAACGGGTCGTCGCCGGCGTTCCCCTCGTAGATCATCACCGTGGAGATCGCGCCGGGACCGGCGAGGAGCGGGATACCGAGGGGCATCACCGAGATCTCGTCCCGTCGGGTGATCGCCTCCTCCCGGTCCTGGGGGGAAAGGCGGGTGCGACCGAGCTCGCCCTGCAGCATGTCGTAGGCGACCACGAAGAGCAAGATCCCGCCCGCGATCTCGAACGCGGCGAGCGAGAAGCCGAACGCCGCGAAGAGGAAACGGCCGACGAGCGCGAAGATCGTCAGCAGCCCCCCGACGACCATCGTCGCCCGGTTCAGGATCACGTGCCGATCCTCCTCCGAGAACCCGTCCGTGAGCGCCACAAAGAACGGCTGCGTCCCGATCGGGTCGACGATCGCGAAGATGCTGACGATGACGGCCGCGTAGAATGCGAGGTCCGACATTCCGATCGACCGCCCCGCGAGGAGCGTTGGGCACCCTGGGACCAGGGAGCCCTTCAAACCTTCGCTCGCCGACGGGCCACGCGCGGATGCGGGGGTAACCTTCCGTCGCCGGGCGCGGCCCGACCGCCCCCGAGCTTCTCCCCCCGGCAGTTCGCTTCATCGCGGGCCGCCGTAACCGACGAGGATGGGGGACTATCGGATGGCCGCGAGAACCCGGTTCCGCCAGCGACTCCACACGAGCTCCACCTCGCGAAAGCCGGCGTTCCGCAGCCTTCGAACGTGACCGTCGAGATCGGGGGTGGGTGTCGCGGAGTGACGACGAGGGAAGCGCTCCCGGTGCAACGCCGCCTCGGCGGCCAGCCGAGGATCGGAGAGCACCGCCCTCCACCAACCCTCCCAGGTCTCCCCGAGCGGGCTGGGGGGCAGACGCTCTTTCCCTGCGGACCGGGCGATCTTCGTCAGGCGGCGGCTCCGCGTGCCATAGCTCAGCGCGTCCGCGTTCAGAAAGATGCCTCCGCTCCGCACGAGTCGCCCCAGGTCGGAGTAGAGTCGCCCTAGCTCGCGGTGCGTGAGCCAATGCAGGCTCGTGCTCGCCACGACCGCGTCGAACCGGCCGGGCGGCAGCGCCTTCGTCCACGTTCGGTCTCTCAGGTCCGCGTCGACCCAGGTCACCCGGCCGCCCATGTCCCCGAGGCCCGAGCGCGCGAGCCGAAGAACAATGGGGTCGAGGTCGACCGCCACGACCCTGGCTCGGGGGAATCGACGTAGGAGTCGGAGGGTCAGGGACCCCGTACCGCAGCCGAGGTCGAGCGCCCGGAACCTCGGACCGACGGCCGCACCGAGGGCGTCGAGCAGGGCCTCGAACCGCTCCTCACGCCGCGGGATGAGCCGCTCCTGCTGAAGGTCCCACCGGGCGCGCCAATCACGGGCGGCCCCAGGGCCGAGCCCTCCGGCCCCCGCGACCATAACTCTGCGACCGGCCCCGCCAAGATAGCGATTGTTCCCCGTCACGACCGACCTCGCGCGGCACCGGTCGTGGTGCCGTGCGGTTTGCGGGACCGGCGGGGGTTGAGGCGCGCTCGCGCGCTTGCGGCGGAAGCCGAGCGCTGCCGAGCGGGCCGACGCCCCGTACGTCGTCGCTTTGCGGGCCGGGACTTCTCGCGACCGACGGTCGCCACGGGAGAACCGATCCCGCGCGCGCGAAGTCGGAGGACCAGCGGCTGACGCTCCGGATTCGCGAAGAGCAGCGCATAGTTCCCCGGGGTCGCCGGGTCGAACAGGATCCGGGCACGTCCGGCCAGCCGGACCCGCTGGACGAACGGGCCTCCGGCGTGACCGATCAGGAGGACGAACGAGCGGCCGGGTCTCGGGTTGTCGAGCGCGACATCGATCTCGCACGCCGGCTGGTCTAGCCGCATATCCACCCGGAGCGTCGACGCCGGCTCGAGCACCAGGTATTTCGGCAGGTCCCTAAGAGCGACGGCCACGAACGACGAACGGAGCGGTCAAGAAAAGCCTTGGTCGGCACTCGCGGCTTCTTCGGACAACGGCGTTAAATCGCGCCGGAAGCTATCGGCACCGATGGCAGCGAAACGAACGGCCGAGGCGGTCTGGGAGCACGACCTTGCGCACGGGCACGGGAAAGTGAAGGGAACGAGCGGCGCGCTCGGCGAGGTCGCCGTCAGCTGGGCCGCGCGGACCGAGGCGCCGGGCGGAAAGACCAGTCCCGAAGAGCTCTTGGCCGCGGCGCACGCGTCGTGCTTTTCCATGGCGCTCTCGGCGGGCCTCGGACGCCTGGGACACCCGCCCGAGCGACTGGACGTTCGGGCGACCGCGACGTTCGACAAGGTGGGCGACGCATGGAAGGTGACGACCATGGAGCTCCACGTGGTCGGGAAGGTCCCGGGCATCTCGGCGGAGGAGTTCACGAACGCCGCGAAGGCGGCGGGCCAGGGCTGTCCGATCTCTGGGGCCCTGAAGGGGAACGTCGTGATCTCCGTGGATTCGAAGCTCGCCTGAGCGGCGCCGACGGAAGCGAACCCTAGCCGCTGAACTCGGAGAGCTGCCGCTGGCGGCGGCGCGGCGCCGCAGGAGCCGATTCGCCACCCTCGCTCCCCGAAGAGGGGGAGGAGGTCTCGGGTTCTGTCGTGTCGGGTCCGTCGAGGATGGCGCGAACCGCGGACGAATCCGGCTCGGTCCCCGTCAGTAAGGCGACCTCCTCAACGTTGAGCTCGAGCTCTTTTGCGATCGCCCGGGCCGTGCGGCTCAGTTCGCCACCGGCTCGCCCTCGAGGTCCCGGAGTGAAGAGGGTCTCCAGGAACGGCAGCAGGCTCTCCCGGGTCTTCTCGTGGGAGAGGTGGAACCGCTTCCCGAGTTTGTCGACCATGGCCCCTCGGGTCGACCGCGTGCCCCGCGTCCGCCCCATCTCCCCGAGGAAGCGGGGGAACGCGGCGCCGCCAGTGAGGGGCACGGCGTGGTCGTGGAGCGCAAGTCCGACCCCGCCCGTGAGCAACTCCGACGCGTAGCTCCACTGGCTCCAGACCCTCTCCCGACGGGCGCGAGCGAGGAATCGCTCGGCCACTGCGAGCGTGCGCATCGCGGCCCAGCGGTGCTCCGCGTCCGGCGCGAAGTGGGGAATGTTCTCTTCGATCCAGGGGAGCAGGTCGTCCGGGGGGGCGTCCAGCCGATCCTGGACCTCGACGGACCGGTAGAACCGGGGGGAGGTGAGCGCTTCCTCGGTGAGCGCCAGCAGGTCCGCCCCGAGGTCGCGGGTCCCGAGGACGCTCAGTTGGGTGGGACCGGGTTCGAGCGGCGAGATCGCATCGAGGTCGTTGAGGGCGCCCCGAAGGTCGCCGCGCGCGCGCCGAACGATCGCATCGAGACACCCCGGAGCGAGCCGAAACCGCTCCGACCGGGCGATCGAGTCGAGCCGGTTCCGGAGGTCGTTATCCCGAACGGGATAGAATCGGACCCGAGCCACCGACGTGCGAAAGACCGGAGAGTACCGCGTCAGGACCCGCTCGTCGTTCACGGTGAGGATCACCGGCTGCCGGGTCGTCCGCACGAGTCGAGCGATGGCGCCCATCCCACCCCGGTCGGAGAGGTCGGAAGCGCGGTGCGTGGACCGCCAGTCTTCGAGGTCAGGCCGCGCGGCGGGGAGCCGGGCCCATGCGCCCGTGCCGGGCGACCTCGGGACCGCCTCCCAGCTCTCGAAGGGCGCCGGTTTGCCGCCGGGGTTCAGACCGTACGCGGCATTCAACGCCTCGACCGTACGGTAGCGCGTTCGCAGGAACTCTCGCAACGGAGGGGGTTCCCGTTTCGCCGGCGCCGACTCGGTCATGCGGCCGGTCAGGCAATCAGCCTCGTCGAGCAGGATCAGCGCCCGCGAGCGCTGGGCGGAACCCTGCGACTCTCCGAGAGTGTGGGAGATCGATGCGCGGCCGGCGACCTGGTCGATCGCCGCTTCGTTCCGTGCATCGGAGGCGTTCATCTCCACCACCGTCCAGCCAAAGTCGTTCGCGAGCGCGATCGCGGCGGTGGTCTTGCCGACGCCGGCGGGACCACTGAGCACAGCGGCGCGCCGCGCAGGAGGGCGCTCCGTCGCACTCCAGGACTCGGCCCAGGCTCGCAGCTCGGCCCGAGCCCTCGGGTTGCCCACAAGCTGATCGAGGTGCGTCGGACGAAGACGCTCCGAGAGCGGCAGGTTCGGGCTCTTCGCCTGAGCCATCACCGACGGCACTCTCCTCGGGCAATAAGCAGTACCGCCGCCGGCTCTCGCGGGACAGCGCCGGAGGGAGTGTACCCTATCTCGCGGGGTGCCCGTCCGGTGAGCCGGGTCGAGGTGTCCATGGACCGGACGGTGGGTCGACGAGCGGTGCGAGGAGCCTCCCTCGACGTCTCCGCCATCGGGATCAAGGTCGATCCCCCGGCCGCCGGCGGCCCCCTCGCCGAAGAGCAGCTCATCGCCCGATTGAGGGCCGCGCGGGAGAAGGGGGTTACGCTCTTCGACCTGACGTCCTCCCGGTCCACGGTCCGGGCCGAGCGACTACTGAGGAAGGCGTTCCCCCGCCCTGATTCCGAACTCGCCGTTCTGGTCGGCGAAACGAGCGAACCCAGGCTCGACGGCCGGGTGCCCGCCCTCGGGAGGTCCCTCCCGCCTTCCGAACCCGCCGCGACGCACCCTTGGGCGCGCCTCGCCGAGGACTTCTCGGTGATCGTGGAGGCGACTCAGGGAGAAGATCTCCGAGAACCGATCGGGGTTCGGTTGGCGCAGCTGGAGTCGCTCTCACGGGACGGGAAGGTCGCCGCCTGGTCGCTTCGTATCGAAGGGGAGGACCCGATCCCACCGGACGCGCTCGAGGGACAGGACGTGACCCGGTTCGGCGTCGAAGCGTCCCTGCTCGACCCCGCCCGAGTGCGCGCGATCGACGCCCGGGCCGACCGCCACGCTTCCTCCGTCTTCGTCCGGGGGCCGTTCGCTGACGGTCGCCTTGATGGGAGTCGGTTCGCCTCCGAGCTCGCCTTACACGGACCTCCCGCACCGCCGGTCGACGTGGGCACGCTTCGTGCAGAGTTCGCCCCCGTGCTTCGTCTGGGTTTCCTTACCGAGGGTCACCGGCGAACACTCGCTCAGGCCGCCCTCCAGTACTTCCTTTCACGGCCCTGGCTCGCGGCGGTGCTCGTCCCGCTACCGAGGCCCGAACGCCTGACCGAGATCCTCGCCGCCGAAGCCGCGCCCGCGCTCTCGAGCGAGGAGCGGCGCGGCCTCACGGGCCAGGCGATCGGCGAGATGATCCACGCCAGGCGGTTGGAGGCCGTACGCGCCGTGGCGAGTTCGCCGGACTGATCGACCGGCGCTCGCCCAGCAGGTCAGGCGTGGG
>DAHVAA010000140.1 GCA_027314845.1 Thermoplasmata archaeon
GGGAACGGCTTTGAGATCCGTCAGGAGCCGAGTGGCCCCGGCCACCTTCCCGAGTCGGTCTGGTCCGGTCACGGGCTCACGATCTCGGTACGGGACCATGTCCATCCGAACCACGACCTCGTGGCCCGCGTCCTTCGGATCCGGGCCGACCCTCCTCGCCCGCTCCGCCTCTTCGCCTACCACGCCTTTCAGATTGCCGAATCGATGTACCAGGACACGGCGTTCGTCGAGCCGAGCTCGTCCAGCCTCGTGCACTACAAGCGCGGCTACTTTTTCGAGTTCTTCAGCGAGCCGGTGTTCTCCCACGCGGTGTGCGGCGAGCACACGCTGAAGGGACTCCAGGGAACGTACGTCGACGCCGAGGACGGCCGCCTCGAGGGTCGGCCGGTCGCACACGGGGCGGCGGACAGCGTGATGGAGTGGGACCTCGAACCGGCGGCCGACCACGACACCGTCGTTCGGCTGTTCCTGGCGGTCGGCCGGAGCCTCCCCGCCGTGCGGCAGATCCGGGAATACGTCACGGTCGGGGGATACGCTCGGTTCGTTCGCGAGTCGGAAGCGTTCTGGGCGACCTGGGTGCAGCGCCGTTTGCCGCATCCCCCCGCCGGGCTCAGCCGGCTGAGCCGGGAGGTCTACCGGATGAGCGTGCTCTTGCTCCGCCACTCCACCGGCACGAACGGGGCCATCATCGCCTCCCCCGACACCCGCTCCCTCGTCGCCGCCGGCGACACCTACAACTACTGCTGGTGGCGCGACGGCGGGTACGTCTCGAAGGCGATGGACGAGGCAGGGCTCTACGACAACGCGTCCCGGTTCCTCGACTTCGCCCGGATCTGTCAGAACCCCGACGGTTCGTTCTTCCATCGTCATTTCCCCGACGGCGCTATCGGGAGCACCTGGCACCCGCCCCCGCACCTCCAGATCGACCAGACGGCCACCGTGATCGCGGCAAGCTGGCACCACTTCAAACGCGGAGCCGACCCGGACGTCCTCCTGGAGCTGTGGCCGATGGTGAAGGGCGCCGCGAACTTCCTCACTACGTTCCGCGACGCAGCTACGCGCCTTCCGGCGCCCAGCTTCGACCTCTGGGAAGAACGGATGGGGATCCATCTTTACTCGACCGCGGCGGTCCTCCATGCGCTCGAGCGCGCGGGACGCATCGCGACCGAGATCGGCAAGGACCCGAGCGCCTGGGGGGCCGCGGCGACCGAGATCCGCGAAGCCATGGTGCGGGAGTTCTGGGACCCGGCGGCCGGCCGGTTCCTGCGCTCGCTCTCCCCGCGGGACGAGCGGCTGGACGCTTCGGTCCTTCTTGCGCTCAAGCTCGGCTTCCTCCCCTGGAGCGACCCGAAGGCCGCGGCGACCGTGGACGTGATCGAGAAGCGGCTCTGGAGTCCCGAGGTCGGTGGACTCGCTCGCTACGAGGGCGATCAGTACTACGGCCACGAAAACCCCTGGGTCGTCTGCACGCTCTGGCTCGCCGAGGCGCGACTGCGCCTGGGCGACCGTAACCGCTGCCGCGAGCTGATCGAGTGGGTCGCCGCGCACGCGACCCCGACCCGTCTCCTTCCCGAGCAGATCGACCGGGTAAGCGGAGAACCCAAAAGCGCGACCCCACTCACCTGGTCGCATTCGACGTTCGTCGACGTCGTGCACAAGTATGCCGAGTCGGAACACCAGGGCGCGATCTCGGAGGAGTGAGCCCAAAGGCTCCCCGCGGTCGGAAGGTCTCGCGCTCGGGATCGACCTCGGCGCGACCAAGGTGGTGAGCGGGCTCGTCGACGCCGCCGGGCGGATCGTGCACCACAGCGGTCGACACCTTCACGCGAACGACGGTCCCGGGGGCGTGATCCGCACCCTGGTCCGCAGCGCGCGGGCGTGTCTCGACCAGACCTCCGAGCCCCCGGTCGCGATCGGCGTCGCGGTCGCGGCACAGGTCGACCCGCGAACGGGCACGGTCGTTCATGCGCCGAACCTTGGGTGGAGGGACGTCCCTCTCGCCCGGAGGGTGGCCGAAGAGCTCGGACGACCGGTCTCGGTCGTCAACGACGCGCGCGCCGCCACGATCGCCGAATGGAAGCACGGAGCGGGGCGGGGTGAATCCGACCTCTTCTGCCTCGTGCTGGGAACGGGGATCGGTGGGTCCGCGGTCGTTGCAGGCAACCTCCTCGAGGGGGGCAGCCACGCCTGCGGCGAGGTGGGCCACATCACGATCGTGGTCGGCGGGCGGCGATGCCACTGTCCGAACTGGGGTTGCTTCGAGGCCTACGTCGGAGGGTGGGCGATCGCCGAGCGCGCCCGGGAAGCGATCCGGGCCGACCCCTCCGCCGGCGCGCCGCTTGCCGAACGGGCCGGCGGGCCCGAGGCCGTCACTGCGCAGACCGTCTTCCAGGCGTTCCGCACCGGCGACGCGCTCGCGGGGCGGCTCGTTCGGGAGACCGAGCGGTTCCTCGCGGACGGAGCGGTGAGCATCGTGAACGCGTTCAATCCGTCCCTGCTCATCCTCGCCGGAGGGCTGGTCTCGGGAATGCCGGAGTTCGTTCCGGTCGTGGAGTCGGCGGTGCGCGCGCGATGCCAGCCTCCCGCCGCCGGCGCCCGCATCGCGGTCGCCCACTGGAAAGAGGACGCGCCGCTGGTCGGGGCGGCCGCGCGGGCGCGCAGCGACCTCTGACCGGCCTCGTCCGTTCCCCGTCGCGGCCGCGGCTCACGTCGCACGGGTATCGCTTCGGGGCGGCAAGGGGAACTCGAGCCACGCGAAACGGCGACCCTCGAGGTCGTAGGAGAGCTGGGTCTCCTTCCGCTGAACACCCACGGTGCCGGCGATCGGGGGCGGACCCTCGGTGAGCGCCGGGTCGAGCGCGATCGTTCCGTGGACCGGTTGCCGCCCGAACTGGTAGAGGCACAGCACGCGGGCGCGCGGCCCGTCGCGCCAGAACGCGAACACGGTCGGACTCCCGGGGTCCACGAAGCGGATCCCGTCCGGCCCGAACTCCTCCGGGTGGGACCGGTAGACGCGGATCAGGCTGCGGACCTTCGATAGGAGCGAGTCCGGCCGGGCGAGCTGAGCCGCCACGTTCCGGCTCGCGGGGCCGTACCCGGGATCCAGCACCGGGGGTCGGAGCAGGCGGGAGGGCGGCGCGGAGGAGAACCCCGCGGTCGCGCTCGCGTCCCACTGCATCGGGGTACGGACGCCGTCCCGGTCCGGCAGGTCGAGCCGGTCGCCCATCCCGATCTCGTCTCCGTAGTAGAGGAACATCGCGCCGGGCAGGCTCATCGTGAGCGCGAGCATCATCGCCACCGAGTCGTCGTCACCTTCGAGCATCGGAGCAAGGCGACGACGCACCCCACCGTTGATGAGGGTGCGCGAATCCCGCCCGTAGAGCCACAGGAACATCTCCCGCTCGTCGTCGCTCACCTGCTCGAGCGTCACCTCGTCGTGGTTCCGCAGGAAGTAGGCCCACCCCGAGCTTGGCGGCGTGGGCAACGTCGCGCGCAGCACGTGCCGGATCCGACGCGGGTCGTTCTCCCCCAGCGCGAGGAAGAGGTTCGGCATCAGCGGGAAATGCATCACCATGTGGAACTCCGCCCCCCCACCGAAGAACTGGTAGGTCTCGGGGATCGACTGGTTGGCCTCCGCGACGAGGACCGCGCCCGGGAATTCCTCGTCGAGCATCGCACGGAGCTCCTGGAAGAACCCGTGAACCTCGGGCAGGCTCTGGCAGCGCGTCCCCTCCCGCTTGAACAGGTACGGCACGGCGTCGCAGCGGAAGCCGTCGAGGCCGCGGTCCAGCCAGAATCGGGCGACGTTCAGCATTTCGGCCCGAAGCTCGGGGGAGTCGTAGTTCAGGTCGGGCTGCGAGGCGTAGAAGCGGTGGAAGTAGTACTGCCCGGCCTCCTCGTCACGGGTCCAGTTCGTCGGCTCGAAGTCCCGGAAGATCACGCGCGTGCGGGAGAACTCCTTGCCCGTGTCCGACCAGAGGAACCACGACCGGTACGGGCTCGCCCGGTCCCGGCGCGCTTCCTGGAACCAGGGATGGTCGACCGAGACGTGGTTGGTCACGAGGTCGCCGAGGACGCGGATCCCGCGGCCGTGCGCGAGCTGGATCAGTCGGTCCAGGTCGTCGACCGTTCCGAGCGACGGGTCGACGGAATAGTGGTCCACGATGTCGTAGCCTTCGTCCCGCCAGGCCGAACGATAGAACGGGAGCAGCCAGATCGCCCCTACCCCGAGCTCGGAAAGGTAGTCGACCTTCTCGGCCACGCCGGCGAGGTCGCCGATCCCGTCGCCGTTGGAGTCGAAGAAGGACCGGACCGGGATCTCGTAGAAGACCGCCGTACGGAACCAATCCCCCTGACGGAGGGGGCTAGCGTGCGCCGCCATAGATCGTCGTAGAGAGGGAGCCTTCCCTAGCGGAAAAGTGAGTAGATAGGCTGTTCGGGCTGGGTTCCGGGTGACCGGACCCCGGCGAGCGGTCGTTCGGTTCGTACCTCGAGGGCCGAGACGGGTCGGGCGAGGGTCGCCACGAACGTCGGCTCGCTACGTCTGGAGGACATCGCCGCGAGAGAGGATCGCGGCGACCTCGGGCCGAAGGATCTCCAGCGGGAGCTTCTCACCCTTCGACAGCGCCGCTCGGATCCGGGTCTGGCTCGTGTCGAGCCGGCG
>DAHVAA010000141.1 GCA_027314845.1 Thermoplasmata archaeon
ACCGGGATCGCCCGACCGTCCGACCGTTGCGCATCGAACGTGCTCCACGGCGCCGCCACGTAGAAGGGAACCCCGTTCTCGTGCGCCACGACCGCTTTCTCGTACGTGCCGATCTTGTTCGCGAAATCGCCGTTGCGGGCGATCCGGTCCGCGCCCACGATGACCGCGTCGACCTGTCCGGTGGAGAGGTAGTGGCCGGCGGCGTTGTCGGCGATAACAGCGTGCGGGATCCGCTCGCGCGCCAGCTCCCACGCCGTCAGGCGAGAGCCCTGGAGGAGCGGTCGGGTCTCATCGACCCAGACGAACAGCCGGGCGCCTTCCTGGCGAGCCACCCTTAGCGGGGCGAGCGCCGTGCCCCACTCCACCGTGGCGAGCGCGCCGGCGTTGCAGTGCGTCAGCACGCGCCGAGCGCGGCGAAAGAGCGGCGCGCCCGAAAGGCCGATCCGATGGCACTCTTCTACGATCCTCGCGCGATAGTGGTCCGCTGCCGCTTCGACGTCCCCGCCGGCGGCCCAGACCGACCGGACCGCCTCGATCCCCACAAAGAGGTCGACCGCGGTCGGCCGGGTGGCCCGCAGGACTCGCGCGGCCGCCTCCGGACCGAGACGGCCCTCCCGCTGCGCCAACACCATCCCGTAGGCGGCTGCGACACCGATCGAGGGTGCCCCGCGGACGGTGAGGGTGCGAATCGCCTCCGCGACCTCCGTGAGCCGGCGAAGCTTCAGGATGCGGGTCCGCGCGGGAAGCGCCCGCTGGTCGATGAGCGAGAGGACCCCGTCACGGTACCAGAGCGCCCGGACCGTCATCTGGTTCAGCCCCCGAGCTACGCGTCGAACGTGTGGAGCAGGTCGAGCCAGTCCGGAGTAACGACCTTCGGGCTGGCGATCGCCTCGTCGAGCGGGATCCCGGTCACCACGGGGCCCCGAAGGACCGCCACCTCGCCAAAGCGACCGGCGAGTGCGAGGTCGACGGCGTGGGCGCCCAATCGGGTCGCGAGGATGCGGTCAAAGAGCTCGGGCGCCCCACCCCGTTGGATGTGCCCGATCTGAGCGCTGCGCGTCTCGACGCCGGTCCGCTCCTCGATCCGCCGGGCGAGCTCCGCGCCCACCTGGCGCTCACGGAGGAGCTCGTGGCCGAACTCGTCTTTCGCCCCCGCCGAACCGCGGCGGGGACCGAGGTCGATCCCTTCGCTCGCGACCACGAGCGCGTACCCCCGAGCCTTGACCGCCGCGTGGACCCGCTCGAGGAGGGCGTCCTCGTCGTACCGCTCCTCGGGGACGAGGGTCGCATCGGCACCCCCGGCGAGGCCGGTCGCCAGGGCGACCCAGCCGGCGTGCCGTCCCATGACCTCGAGCACGATCGCGCGATGATGGCTGCCGGCGGTGTCCCGCAGGCGTTCGAGAGCCTCGACCGCGACCGCGGTCGCCGAGTGGAAGCCGAACGTCCAGTCGGTCCCCGCGACGTCGTTGTCCATCGTCTTCGGGACTCCAACCACGTGTCCGCCCCGCCGATGCAGCTCGCGGGCGGCGGTCAGGGTGTCGTCGCCGCCGATGGCGATCAGCGCGTCGAGGCGGTGACGCGCGAGGGTCGCGAGGACCTTCTCGGCGTCGGGCTCCTTCGCAAAGGGATTCGTGCGCGAGCTGCCGAGGATCGTGCCCCCCCGATTGAGGATGCCTCGCACGTCCTCGGGAGCGAGCCGCCGGCTCAGATCGTCGCGCAGTCCCTTCCAGCCGTCGAGGAAACCGATGGTCTCGTAGCCCCGTTTCGCCGCCCGCAGCACTGCGGCCCGGATCGCGGGATTGAGTCCGGGGCAGTCGCCTCCCCCGGTGAGGATGCCGAACCTCACGCCGAAACCTCGATGTAGGATCGGGGGGCCGTCGTCAGGAACTCAAAACCGTCCTTGGTGACGACCACATCGTCCTCAATGCGGACCCCGCCACGCCCCGGCAGGTAGATCCCGGGTTCCACCGTGATCGCCATGCCCACTTCGAGCGGGTCCTCGACGGTCGAGTTGTACCCCCATCCGTCGTGGACGACGAGCCCGATCGAGTGGCCGACGCCGTGGATGAGCCGGCCCTTCCAGGGTGAGCTATCGATCACCTGTTGCGCGGCCAGATGAACCTCCTTCGCGGGGGCACCGGGGCGGATCGCCTTCAACGCAGCGGCCTGAGCCTTCTCGACCGTCTCATGGACCCGCTGCATCTCCTCGTCCCGCTGACCAAAGTGGTAGGACCGGGTGATGTCGCTCGCGTACCGGCCGTAGATCGCCCCGAAGTCGCAGACGATCGAGTCCCCGGACCGAAGCGGGGTCGAGGACGGCGAATAATGCGGTTCGGCCCCGTGGGGCCCGAAGGCGACGATCGTGGAGAACGAGCGACCGCTCGCTCCGAGCCGGTTCATGCGGTACTCCATCTCCGCGGCGAGCTCGAGCTCGGTCAGGCCCGACTTGAGGAGGCCGGGGATCTCCCGCCCCACCCCCGAGCCGATCTCCGCGGCCTTGCGCAGGAGCGCGATCTCCTCGGGGTCCTTGGTCGCCCGCGCCCGCCGGATGGCGTTGGACGCGTCCGACCAGTCCGCCTCGGGCAGGAACTTCGAAAGGCGCGTGAACCACTCGTGGGTCAGCTCCCGGTAGTTGAGCGCGAGCGACCGCGAGCTTCCGACGAGCTTCTTCACGAGCGCTTCGGTGTCGTCCCCCCGGTTCACCTCGTGGACGTTCACGTTTGGGTCGCGCTTCGCGGCCTGGTGCGCGCTCTCCGCCTCGAGCGGTGAGCTCAGGATGTCGAGCTTTCCGTCGGGGTAGGCGATTCCGACCGATCCCTCGAAGAGGCCGCTCGGGACCGAGAACAGGTAGAAGAACGTCTGGTCGAGGTGCGGGTCGACCGCGTTCGCGATCAGGAGGGCATCGGGCTTGGGGTCCAGGTACCGGAAGACCTTCTCGACGCGGGCTTTCATCGGTCCGACCCAGCGCCTAGGGGGTTTCAGCTTTTGCGCCGACGGACCGGAGGTCCTTCCACGAGAGGAGCGGCTCGCGCGCCGCCCGCACCTCGTCGACCCGGCGGACCGCGAGGTTCCGCGGGGCCGCGTGCAGGTTTTCGGGCGTGTCGGCGATCGCCCGTTCGAACGCCGCGATGAACTGGTCGAGCTCGCGACGGCTCTCCGTCTCGGGCAGCTCGACCATGAGCGACTCCTCCACGAGCGTCGGGAAGTAGACCGTAGGGGCATGTACTCCCTCGTCGAGCAGCCGCTTCGCGAGGTCGATCGTGCGGACCCCGCGCTCCTTCAGGGGGGCGCCCGAGAGGACGAACTCGTGCTTCACGAGGGGACGGAAGGGCCGCGGGAGGAGTTTGCCGAGCCGCATTCCGACGTAGTTCGAGTTGAGGACCGACCGGCGGGCGACGTGCTTCAGGCCGTCCTCGCCGTGCGTGACCGCGAAGGCGAACGCGCGCACGTCCAGTCCGAAGTTCCCGTAACCGGTCTTGATCTTGCCGATCGATTTCGGGCGGTCGTAGTCGAGCCGGTACTTTCTCCCGCTCTTCACGACGCGCGGGACCGGAAGATAAGGCCCAAGCGTCTCGCCCGCCGCCAGGACCCCCGCCCCCGGTCCCCCGCCTCCGTGGGGGGTCGCGAAGGTCTTGTGGAGGTTGAGGTGCGCGACGTCGAATCCCATCCGACCAGGGTGCGTTACCCCCAGGATGGCGTTCAGGTTCGCGCCGTCGTAGTAGAGCATGCCACCGGCCGCGTGGACGGTCTCGGCGATCTCGAGGATATCGCTCTCGAAGAGGCCCGCGGTGTTCGGATTCGTCAGCATGAAGCACGCGGTCTTCTCGGAGACCGCGGCCTTGAGCGCCGCGACGTCGACGCATCCGTCCTTCGACGGGATCTCGCGGGTAGTGTAGCCGGCCATCGCGGCGGAAGCGGGGTTCGTCCCGTGCGCGGTGTCCGGTAGCAGCACCTCGGTGCGGGTCGCGGACTCGCCAGTGTCCTGGAAGTGGGACCGGACCATCAACAGGGCCGCGTACTCCCCGTGCGCGCCGGCGGAGGGCTGGAGCGATACTTCAGGGAGTCCCGTGACCTTGGCCAGCAGGCGCTCTAGGCGCCAGATGAGCTCGAGCGCACCCTGGACCGTCGCTTCGGGCTGGTACGGATGGAGGTCCGCCGCCCCCGGACGCCGGGCGAGCATCTCCGAGACCTTCGGATTGTACTTCATCGTGCACGACCCGAGCGGGTAGGCCGACGTGTCGATGCCGAAGTTCATCTGGGAAAGCCGGGTGTAATGTCGGACGACCTCGGGCTCCGAAAGCTCGGGCCATCGCACGGCGGCCTTTCTTCGTAGGCGCTCCGGTACTCCGGGGATGCTCGGAGGAACCTCCCCTTCTCGAGCGGGAGCGAGGTCCCAGATCGGCGGCTCGTCCCAGCGGGCTTGTCGGAACGTCATGCGCTCCTCCCGACGGCCGCGACCGCCGCCCGGGCCGCCTTCGCGTACTTCTGGATCTCCTTGTCCGTGACCGCCTGGGTGGCCGCGACGAGGATCCGCTCCGGACCGCGTGTTGCCCCCGGCCGTGGGTCCGCGAGAGGGTGTCCTCCCAGGATGCGTCG
>DAHVAA010000142.1 GCA_027314845.1 Thermoplasmata archaeon
CTCCGGGTCTTCGGCAGCATCGAGACGTAATAGATCTCGCCGATGACGGCGACCGGACCGAGCTCCTGTCGGACCGTGCGTACGAGCGCCTCCTTGAGCGCGGGGGAGGGCGTCTGCCCTTTCTTCAGCGCGACGAACGCGGCGATCACCTCGCCGCGCAGCTCGTCCGGCTTCCCCACAACGCCGGCCTCGCCCACGGAGGCGTTGCGGAGGAACGCGCTCTCGACCTCGATCGTCCCGATCCGGTGCCCGGCGATCTTCAGGATCTCGTCGGCGCGGCCACAGAGGCCGCGTCCCCGGTGTAGTAGGTCCCCGCGATCCGTTCCCAGTAGTCGCTCCGGTACCGGTCGGGATCGCGCCAAATCGTGGGCGTCAGCCCCGGGAAAGGACGGGTCAGGACCACGATCCCCTTCTCGCCCGTGGCGAGGGGCGACCCTTCGGGGGTCCGGATCTCGGCGTAGATCCCCGGGAGCGGGATCCCGGCGGCGCCGGGCTTGATGGGGAGCAGGGAGACCCCGTACGGATTCGCGAAGATCGGCCCACCGGTCTCGGTCTGCCACATATGGTCCACCACGGGAACCCGGTCGTGGAACAGCTGCTTTTGCATCCACTCCCACGCCGCGGGATTCAGCACTTCGCCGGCCGAGAACACGCGGGTGAGGGTACGAAGGTCGAACGGCTTCGCCGGCTCCGCTCCGTACCCCATCAAGAGGCGGATCGCGGTGGGGGCCGTGAACATCCCGCTGACCCCGTTCTCCTGGATCACCCGGTAGAACGCCTGGGGGCTGGGGTAATCGATTGCCCCCTCGTAGGCGATGGTGGTGCACCCCACGAGCAGCGGCGCGTAGACGATGTAGCTGTGCCCGACGACCCAGCCGATGTCGGACGTGGACCACCAGACGTCGTCCGGCCGCAGCCCGAAGACCCACTGGGCCGTGCTGTGGATCCAGACGGAGTAGCCCCCGTGCACATGGACCGCGAGCTTCGGTTTGGCGGTGGTACCCGAGGTCGCGAGGATGTACGCCGGTTCGTTCGCTTCCATCGGCTCGTACGCGTCGGATTGTCCCGGGCCCAAGGCCAGGAAGTCCTTCCAGAGGAGGTCCCGTCCGGGGCGGAGGGCCGGGGGTTCCGAGCGGCGGGGCAGGATGACCACCTTCTCGATCGGCATGTCGGGCTGGGCGAGCGCCGCTTCCACGATCTCGAGGAGGAGGGTGTCCTTCCCCTTGCGGTACGTTACGTCCGACGTCAGCAGCACCTTGGCGCCGGCGAGTCGAATGCGCTCGGAGAGAGCGCCGCTCCCGAACCCCGCGAACACTACGAGATGGATCGCGCCGATCCGTGTGCACGCCAGCATCGCCATGATCGCCTCGGGGGCGGTCGACATGTAGATCGCGACCCGGTCGCCACGGGCGACTCCCAGTCCGCGCAACGCGGCGGAGACCGCCTTCACCTGGGTCCAGAGCTGGTGGTAGGTGAGGACCCGGCGCTCGCCCCTCTCGTTCTCGTAGATCAGCGCGGCATGCCCTCCTCGACCGTTCTCGATGTGCCGGTCGAGGCAGTTGTAGCTCAGGTTGGTCCGTCCCCCGACGAACCACTTGAACAGGGGTGGATCGGACTCGAATACCCTGCTCCACGGATGGAACCAGTGCAACTTCGACGCCTCCTCGGACCAAAATCGGTCGGGCTCGCTGTCGGCACGGAACCGCAGGGCGTTGATCACGGGATTCGTTGTCGCCATCGTTTCTCTCGTGCGAATCCTCGTGCGACGCCGAAGGGGGCTCGCCGTCCGGGAATCCCGCACACCTCCGAACGGAGCGGAACTAATAGACCTTCCGAATCGCGCCGCGGGAGCCGCCACGGATCGCGGCTCCGCCGCTTCGGGCCGGAGACCAACCCCTCGCCGTCAAGGGCCGGATCCGAGGCTCTTCGGCGTTCTAGGGACCCAACGCGATCCGGTCTCGAAAGTCGCCGGAGGCACGCTGCCGGAATCGGAGCACCGCCACGACGACCGAGGAATGGAGGCGGCCCGTGCGAGCGGGGGGTCGCGCTGCGACGACCTCACCCCGACGCGCGATCTCCGGGAGTTCGGAGGGCCCCGTACCTCGTCCGGGGCGTCGAGGGACTCCCCGCACTGCGGTCGGTACTCGCGGGGTCGGTGCGAGAGTGCCCGAAGTTCTCTTGCCCGTACCTCGGCGGGGCGGTCCGTTCCCCGGCGAGAGGGGCCGGCGCCCCGACGCGGCGGGAAGCGACACGGGTTCTCGGTGGCGGAGCATCGCTCGGTAGGTCGGGACGCACGACGGGCCGCCCGACGCGGCAGAACCAAGGAGGGCTCTTCCGGGTTTCGGGTGGATAGATTCCGGCCGGAAATCGCAGCGACGAGCGAGGCTCCGCGGTGATCCTCCTCGAGAGGACTCGATCGGGACGGGTCTCGGGAAGCCCGTTGGTCCTTCCGTCCCGATACCTCCTCCTCGAGGGCTACCCGCCCAGAAGCCCGAAGAACCCCAAAGAGAAAGGGAAAGAAAGGGTTGGCCCGGGACGATCCCGGTCGACTCAGGTCGGAAGAACCTTCCGGCCCCAGTTCCAGTTCGTCAGGTCCGCCCAGCCGAGGTAGACGGCGAGCAGGCCAACGATGACGATCTCCCCGCCCACGATCTTCAGGGTGCCCGCGCTGAAGGCCGTGCCCGCGCCGGCCTCCCACCACTGAACGGTAAGCAGCAGGAAGGCGAGCGTCAGGGACGCAAAGATCAGCGTGAGGACCGTTCCGTGCTTCGGCGCGTTGATCAGGAACCCCAGCGTGAAGAGGAACCAGACGAACAGGAACGCGGAAACGTCGTAGGCGCCGGTGAGCACGGGGGCTCTTATGACATACTCCGTGACGAGCCAGTTGAACGCCAGCCAAAAGGCACCGTAGCCGATGAACGCGGTTCCCGCGAACATGTTGCCCTTGCGCATGGCGATAATACCTGCGATCAACTGGGCAGTCCCACCGAAGAACATCGCCATCGACAGGAGGGCTCCGAACTGGATCCATCCGCCGTCGTTCAGGCCGGCCAGGATCGTGGTCGTTCCGAACCCCATCAAACCGAGGGTCGCCGGGCTCGCCCACCACTCTGGCTTCTCTTCCACCCTAGGAGGCGCTTCCGTCGTTCCCCGCGCAGTCTCCGTGGTCGCAGCAGCCGACGGCATGTTGAGGTGTCGCACGCGCTCCTAGTAGATAATCCCTCTTTTTTCCCCTGAGGCTTTGGGAATTGAGTGAGGTGCCCGGGCCAGAGCCGACCCAGTCTTGTCTCAGTCGCTCGAATTCTGTGTCAGCGGCCTTCTCTCTCGTGAGCTCCCTGTTTCTCGCGAGCGACAACCGCTCCGGGGCAGGGAGTTTTTTCTCAGGAAGCGAGTTTTGGGGACATGATAGCCTCCGCTCGATGCGAGGCAAGTCCCATCTGCGGCGCCCCTTGTCCTCCCTTCGGGTAGATGACGCCCCTGGCGAGAACGGTCATGGGTAGGCTCTCCCGCTCAAGTACCTGCGCACCGCGAGCTCGTAGGTCGCGCGGCGAGTCTTGCGGGCCAGCAGCATCACGAGCTGGTTGAGCAGCCCCCCGCCCCACCGAGCCCATTTCCTCTTGCAGCGGTCGGCGATCATCCCCATCACCCGCTCGACTCCGTTCGAAGTGGCGGGCAGGGAGATCCCTTGGGTCGCGACCTCGGCGAAGACGACCAGCGCCTTCGCCTCCCGGCGGATCGCCCGGGCCGAGCGGGGGCAGGCGCCTCGGTCCAGTCGCTGCGCCATCGCTTCGAGCTCGGTGAGGGTGCTCCGCACCCGGTCGGTGATCGCCCAGCCTTCGCTCCGAAGTCGGTGGTACTCCACCGAGTTCCTCAGGTGCGCCAGAAGCTCGCGCAACGGCGCGAGGATCGCCTCGCGGTCGAGGAGCCCCACACCTTCCTCCTGGAGTAGACTTCCGAGTAGCCGGACGAAATGGACGTGGCACAGCTGGTGGAACTCGGTGGGATGGGCCATCAGCCCCGGGTCGTCGTCGGTCACAAGGTAATGGACCGACTGGCCCGCGAGGACGGAGGCCGGGGGACCACCGACCTTCACCTCGGCGAGATGGACGTGGTGCTTCGGGTCCATCGTGATCGCCACATGGACGGCGTCCTGGGCTCCCCTCCTCCGTTGGCTCTTGACGAAGGTCGAGTCGGCCTCGTGGATCGAGCGGTCGACCGGGGGCGGGGTGGACGGGGCGTGAAGCGCCCGCGTCACCTCCGGGGCGATCTCCTGCAGGAAGTCCCATATCGTGCGTCGAGGAACCCGGAGACCGATCGTCCGCTCGAGGGCTTCGGAAGCATCCCCGAACGACGTGCGGGTGGCCATCTCGGCGGCGGCGAGACGGAGCTCGGGAGTGTAGCGCCGCTTCCCGAGCCCGAGGGCGGTGAGCAGCGGGGAGAACGTGTGGCGATGGAGGCGGTCGTGGACCCGTCGGGGGCGGAGCTCGGCAATCCCCAGATGGGTGAGGAATCGTCGGGGACGGGAGCCATGGCCGACGAACCTCGGTCGTCCGTCCGGGAG
>DAHVAA010000143.1 GCA_027314845.1 Thermoplasmata archaeon
AGCGGTACGAGTTCGCTCACGAACTCGCACTCACCGTCCGCCGTGCCCACGCCGCTCCCTTCCGTGGCCCAGGATCCCCGAACTGCCGGTCGGGGCCTTCGCCTTCTCTTCGTGAGCCGACTGGCCCGCGGGATCGCCGCCGGCCTCGTGACCATCGGGTTCCCGTACCTCGTCCTCACGGACCTTCGCACCGGCGCCTTTCTGCTCGGGCTCCTCTACGCCTTGGGCGCCTTCTCGACCGCCGTCCTGACCTATGCGCTGGGTCGACTCGGCAGCCGCCGGGCGCTTCGGGGATCCTATCTCGCCAGCCTGACCCTCTTGCCGATCGCGTGCGCGCTGTTGGTCCTTCCCCCCGCGTTCCCGGTGGCGCTCGCAGCGAGCGTGCTGGGAGGGTTCAGCGCCACCGGCTCGCTCGCGGGCGGCGGAGTCGGCGGCGCGGCGATGCCGCTCCAGACGACGGTCCTCAGCGATCTGGTCGACCCGAACGACCGCACTCGCTGGTTCAGTCTCTTCACCTTCTCGGCCGGGGTCTCGGCGTCGTTCGGGGCGCTCCTGGCGGGCTTCGGGACCCTCACCGACGTGTTTGGGACCGCCCTCATCCTCAGCGTGATCTCGGTGCTGATCGCGATCCCGATCCCGATCCGACCGATCGCACGGGGCCGTCGGCCCTCCCGGTCCAGCCAGGGCGTGATCCGACGGTTCACGGTCACCGGGATCCTGAACGGGTTCTCCCAGGGGCTCCTCACTCCGTTCCTGATCCCGTTCTTCGTCCTGATCTTCGGGATCCAGCGCTCGGAGATGGCGGTGTACACGACCGCGGGGAGCCTGATGGGGACGTTCTCGGTGCTGGCGGCCCCCTATCTGAACCGTCGATGGGGGTTCGTCCAGGCGGTCGTCGGCACCCGAGCCGTCGCCGCGGGCGTCGTGCTCGCCATGCCGTTCGTCCCGCTCTACCCGGCGCTGGTCCTGTACATCCTGCTCCCCGCGTTCCGCGTCGCGGCCCTGCCCGCGCAGTCGGCGGCGCTGATGGACCGACTGCCGCACGCGGACCGGTCGGAGGGGGCGGGAACGAATCAGGCCGCCCGCGTCGGAGCGGCCAGCGCAGCCACGGCCTTCGGTGGGTTCGCGCTCGAGGACCTCGCCGTCTCCATCCCCTTCCTCGGGTACTCGATCGCCCTGGCCGCGAACGCCTACCTCTACGTTCGGTTCTTCGGTTGGCATGGAGAGCGCATCCCCCGGGTCGGGGAGGACCGCGCCTCCCCGGAGGGCTGAGCCCCGTCCCGGTCTCCGTTCCCCCGAGTTCGGCGTACGCCGGTGCCGGAGGGGATCTGGGCTCGGTTCCTGAGAGAAAGAAACGGGAGGAAGAGGTTGGTCTCGAGGTGGTCTCACGCCGAGTCTAGCTGCCCGTGACGGTCACATCGATCCCATCGACGACCGGCTGAGCCTGGGTCAACGGGACGCCGGTGTCGATGTTGATCACAACCTGGCACGTCGTGCCGGTGGTGGCCTGCGGCGTGCAACCGATGGTCGCGGAGTCGGTGGTAAAGGTGGTCGTAGGCGTCGTGGCCGTTCCGAATTCCGACGAGACCACGAACGTGTCCGTATAGAGCTTGCCGGCAGTGAGGGTGCTGTTCGACGTGAAGGTGATCTGCATGAGGTAGTCCAGCGACGTGCCGCAGCCCGTCGGCGCTCCGTTGAGCCAAGTCGTCACGGTCGTGGTCGTACCGCCCGTCGGAGCGGCGGTCGACTGGGAACCGCAGGTGTAAGCGGAGGTGGGGTTCCAGAACAGGGTGTTGGTTACCCCATTCCCGTAGATGGTGGTCCCGGCGGTGATGGACGACTGATTCCCATGCACCGTCGTGCTCGTGAACCCACCAAAGAGCCCCGCCGCAAACGTGAACCCGCTGATGACGATCAGCATGCCCACGAGAGTCGCCGCATACACCGTTCTTCGCTTCAAGAGGGGTTTCATGGCCGCACCTGGTAACAACCAACAGGCCACGAATGTGTATTTATACGTATTCAATACGTCTTCATAGTCGGGCGGGGATGTCCCTTCGAACGAGGGAAACGGACCCGTAGATCGGGGCGACGTACGCGGGTGGGAAGGGCATGAACGACCCGGACGAGGCGCGCGTGCCTCCAGGCACTGGATCGCTCGCCGATGGGTTCCGCGAGAGCGTGCCGCTCCTTCTGATCTCCCTCGTCTGTTTCGCCGCCGGGATCTACGCGAACGACGAGGACATCACGGTCGGCGCCGGCCACTACCCGATCTCTGGCGTGCTCATCGTTCTCGCCTTCATCTCGGCGATCGGTGCCGTGCTCTCCTGGTTCTTCGCGGGTTCCGCCCGCGACGCGGCCCTGATCGCCGCGCGAAGACCCAGAAACCCCCGCCCCCCGCCGCGCCGTGAGCCCGAAGAGTGGGTCGGCGGGCACCCGCGCCCGAGCGTGCGGATCGACTCGACCGCCCGAGCGCGCATACCCTACATTCCCCGCGAACCCTGGGATGAGGGCCCGGCGGAAGCCCCTCCTCGCCCCCGTCCGGTACGCCCGCCTCCGGCGCCGGTGGCCCGTGAGACCCTCCAGGAACTGGAGGGGATCCAGCAGGCGTTGCTCGCGCGACGCGATGGAGAGCGCCCGACGACCGTGACGGTCCGGCCCCACCGTCCGTCACTCGAACCCGAGTCTCCCGAGCCTTAGGCCGGGGCCCGGGATCCGCCGGCGCGCGCTAGTCCTTCATGACGGTGGAGAAAGTGTACTTCGCCGCCTCGGCGTGGGTCATCAGATGCTCCGTGATCTCGGTCGTCCGTAGGGTCTGGAACCCACAGACAAGGCACCGATAGAGCATCAGTTCACTCGGGCGACCACCCACTGCTCCCGAAAGGGACGATCCGGACATGGCGATTGAAGTAAGCGAGGCTAGGTCGAAATAGGTTTCCCTGGGCCGGACGGCCCGTCTCCGGCGGTCGGCGTCGGCCCGAGATGCGCTGCCTGCGCGGCGCCCCGGGCCGAAACCGGGCCGGAGCGGCCGGGTTCCTCGCGGCTCCGCCCGGGGTGCGATACGCGGCCTCGTCTCCCGGCTCTCCGCCAGGTCGGACCGCACGAAGGCGCCGCCCTCGAAGCGGTCGGTGGCCGGCCGGGTCCCGGGGGAATCCCCGGGTCGACTCTCGGTGCCCCTCGGCGGGGTGACGTGACCCCCACTCCGCCCTTCGGGCCGCACTCGCAGGATCCCTCCCCGCTCGAGGGGTCGTTCTCGGATCGAGAGGCGACCCCGACGACCCCCGGCCGCCCTCGCGGTGCCCGCTTCGCCCCGACGCGCCGGCGCCGCGAGGACCGGGTCGCCGCGAGTCGCGACCCGGGAACCGGGCCCTCCGCGGGACCCGGTTCTTTCAACATAATATAAATACTTAGATGCAGCTTGAAGTTTCAACATGCGGCTCGAGGCCAGCCTTCGACGCGAGCCGGGGGAGCGCCCGCTCCCCCGCGCGATGCTGGTCAGCGGGCCGAAGAGCCGCGGTCGACCCCGGAAGGAGTACCGCCCTCACGTCCGGGGGCCCGAGGACGTCGAGCGGTTGCGAAAGCACCGGGTCCCCGCCGTTCTGATCACCCCCGAGTGGGTCAGCCGGTCCGGCTACCCGGTGCGGTTCCGTCCCTGGCTCGCGCTGCCCGAGGGAATATCCAACCAAGTGACCTCGGAGTACCGGATCCTCCCGGTCAAGGACCAGGAGGCGCTCCGGGAGCCGGGGATCGTGGAGCTGGTGGCCCTCCTCCTGCGCTTCGACCCGCTCGCCGCCCGGGTGGTCGCGAAGCGTAACCGCGGGAAGATCGACCCGAACGAACTCTACCGACGGGTGCGCAACGAAGGGCTCGAACGGCCCGCGACCCGAGTTCGGCTCCAGGAGTTCGCGCCGGCGATCCCGGTGGCCGGCGAGGCGCTCACTCGCGAGGAGCTGCGCTGGATCGAACGGAACAATCCCCGTCGTGAGGACGCCGGATGATCGAGCCCGAGGTCAAGGCCGCGGCCGAGATCCTCCGTCGCCACGACATTCGCTACGTGGTCATCGGCGGGCAGGCGATCGCCCGGACCGCGGCGACCACGACGCACGATATCGACGTGATGGTCGCGACGGCCGACTTCAGCTGGACCCTGGCCCGTCTCCGTACCGACGCGGCGCTCGCGTTCGATTGGGAGGATCACCAGCTCGCTCGCTTTCGCATTCGGACCGAAGGGGGGGTCCCGCTCGACATCATCAACTCCTCGGCGTTCGCGGGCGACGCCACCGGGGCGGAGTTCTTCCGCTTCCTGTCGGAGGAGGGCTCGACCGAGAGCGACGGGATCTCCTACGCGACCCCCGAAGTGGTCTGGTACACCCGCCTCCTCACGAAGCGTTGGAAGGCGTACGCGGAGAAGATCATCACCAACGTGATCGATGGGGTGGCCGCGACCCGGCTCGGGGAGGTCGAAGATATCGGGCGCCGCTTCGGTATGGAGACGAAGCTTCGGGAGCGCGTGGCGTACGTCCGCGAGGAGCTCGCCCGGCCCGAGGT
>DAHVAA010000144.1:0-4234 GCA_027314845.1 Thermoplasmata archaeon
GGCCGCTCCCGGTCGCGTAGACGAGCCACGCCGCCAGTGTGGAGAGGAGCAGGAAGAGGTCTCCACCGATCGCCCACCAGTTCTTGTCGCCGGGCCCGGGGCGACGGCTCAAGTGGGTTGGGCTCGGAGGGAAGGGCCCTGACGGAGACGCGAACAACTGTCCGAAGAGCGACGGGAGCGCTTTCCCCGCCCCGGCGACGACGAGGGCGGCCACCGTCAGGCTGGACGTGTCGGCGAAGCCGGCCGGTAGCGCGGCAACGATCCCGCCGACGGCCAGAAGGGAGTCCTCCCACTGGCTCAGATAGAGCGCGCGGTAGAGCTGGGGCACTGCCTCCCCTGAGTCTTGCGATGTGCCTGCTCGCTTATGTAGGCTGGTCTCGCCGATAGGTAACCCGACCGCCCGGGGGATCGGCGGGCGGGTAAAGTGCACGAACCTCCGGCCTACTCGGGCCAGAGTTCGGTGAGCCTCGGCTGGATCGCCCGGAGCCGATACAGGTCCGCCTCCGTCAAGCGGAAGTCGCGACTATACACCTCGTCGGGAACGCCGCGATGAGCCGTCAGCGGGATACCGACCGCATGCGCGAGGGTCAGGTTCTCCCAGGAGTTCGGGTCTTGGGGCGGCGGACCGAGCGCCGACGTCCCCGGCCCGTCCCGTGGCGTCCTTTCCGGGACCGCGGGAAACCCCCGCCCCAGCACCTTATCGCAAGCCACCCGAACGCCGAACCGCCGCCATCGCTCCTCCGTCCCGACGATGTGCCCACGGCCGACCCATACGCAGGCCCCGCGCTTGGACTGGACGAAGAGGACGGGCTGGCCGGCTTCCTTCGCCGAAGAGCGCGCTCCCTTCCAGAGGTAAGTCTTTCCAGCCTGAAGATGCCCGATGAGCGATTCGTCGTCGTACGCCCGGAAGACCCAGCCAACGGTTCGTCGCATCACCGTAGCGGGCCCTCCCGCCCGAGCGGCATCAAAGATCGAGCGAGCCCGTCCAAGGTCCTGCGCACCACCGTCGCGTGGGCCTTGATAGCGGAAAACGGTATTGGGCGTTCTCGATCGCTCGGCGAGCCTGGTCGAGGAACGAAAGCGGGGACTTGTGGTTCCACGCCGACCACCATTTATTCCCTGCACGATTGCGGGCTCACGGTCCAAATCGTATGACCGAACACCGACAAGCGTACGGGGGTGCCGGTCCGCGCGCTAGCCCCGACCCGGACGCTTTCGGTTGCGCCTTCTCGGTCCAGTGGATGGACACTGGCGTACCTCCCGCCGAGGATTTCTATCGCTATGCGGCCGGAACCTGGCTCAAGAATAATCCAGTGCCGTCCGACAAGACCAGCTGGGATGCTTTCGGAGAGCTCCAAGAGCGGACATTGGACCTCCTGCGTGGTATCCTCGAGCGCTCCGCGTCGGCCCCGGCGGGGAGTACGCAGAGCCTGCGCCGGCAAGTGGGCGACTTCTACGCCTCCGCCATGAACACCGACCATCTCGAGGCGGTTCGGTTCCGGCCGCTGGAAGCGCTCCGCGCATCGATCGAGAATGTTCGGGACGGCCGGGAGCTCGCAGGAGCGATCGCTGCGCTGCATTCCTATGGCATTCCGGGACTCTTCCAGTGCGTTGCGGAGCCCGACCTCAAGGAGAGCACTCGGTACGCCCTCTACTTCTGGCAGGCCGGGCTATCTCTGCCCAACCGGGAGTACTACCTCGCCGAGGAGTTCGCCCAGATACGGGGAGCCTACCGGGCGCACGTGGCTCGGATGTTCACCCTGTGGGGCGTGCCCTCCGACCTCGCCGAGACCCGCGCGCGCACGGTGCTGGAGATCGAGACCGAGCTCGCCCGCGCGAGTCGGACGCCGGCGGAGCTGCGCCAGCTCGAGAAGAACTACTCCCGTCGGGAGGTCGAGGAGCTCAACTCGACCTGGCCCGCCCTCCATCTCGAGCGGCTCCTGGCCGACCTTGGATTGGGACCCCTCCCGTTCGTCGTGGTCGGTCAGCCGGAGTTCTTCGATGCCCTCCACGGATCGCTAATGCGCCGGCCGCTCGCGGACTGGAAGGCCCTGCTCTCCTGGAACCTTCTCCACACGAGCGCTCCGCAACTTCACGAAGAAGTCGAGGCGGAGGACTTCGCCTTCTTCCACCGGGCGCTGCTCGGCCAGGTGTCTCCCGAGCCGAGGTGGAAGCGGGCGACCCGGATGGTCGACGCAGGCCTGGGCGAGGCCCTCGGCCAGCTGTACGTCGAAGAACAGTTCCCGCCCTCGGCCCGAGAACGGATGGACGAGATGGTCCGGTATCTCAGCGCGGTCTTCCACGACCGCCTCGAGAAGCTGGACTGGATGACCGAGGCGACCCGTCGCGCCGCGATCGACAAGTTCGACCGCTTCGTTGCCCACATCGGACACCCCGCGACCTTCCGGGACTACTCCTCCGTTTCGATCGATCCCGGCGACCTCTGGGGTAACGTCCGTCGCGCGGCCGAGTTCGAGGTGCGACGCCGGCTCGCGCGAGTGGGGGGGCGGGTCGACCGGTTCGAGTGGATGATGACCCCGCCGACCGTCAACGCCTACTTCGACCCCACACAGAACCAGATCTTCTTCCCGGCCGGGATCCTACAGCCGCCGTTCTTCGACCCGACGGTCGACGACGCGGTCAACTTCGGCGCGATCGGGGCGGTGATCGGACACGAGATCACCCACGGCTACGACGACCAGGGCCGGAAGTCCGATGCCGATGGGAATCTCCGGGACTGGTGGACGAGCGACGACGCCCAGGAGTTCGCGAAACGGGCCGAGCAGGTCGTCCGCCGGTATGAGGTGGGGGAGCCGTTTCCGGGAGTGCACGTCAACGGATCGCTCACGCTCGGAGAGAACATCGCCGATTTTGGGGGGGTCAGCATCGCGTTCGAGGCGCTCCAGCGCAAGCTCTCCGAGAACGGCGACGAACAGCGTCCCATTGACGGGCTTACCCCCGAACAACGCTTCTTCATCTCTTGGGCCCAGATCTGGCGGTCGAACTACACGAGCGCCGAGCTTCGTCGGCGGCTGCTGGTCGACCCTCACTCTCCGGGGCGCTATCGGGCGGTGGTGCCGCTCGAGAACCTTCCGGCGTTCCGTGAAGCGTTCGGCTTGAATCTAAAAGAGCGAACCCCGGTCCGAATCTGGTGATCTTCCGACCGCGGACGTGCGGCCGAGCTCCGACCGCTCTTTTGCGGCGAGCGACGTCCAACTTGTCCCGCGAGCGCGTGGATCTACGCCGGACGGCGGTTTGCGCTCCCCCGCAGGAGGAAGGGACAGGTTTACCTAGGAGAAGGTCGCCATACCTTCGAGTATGTCCGCGTCCCAAGCCTCCGCATCAGAGCCGTCCGCGCCGCCAAGCTACATGCCCCCCCAGGTCGGTTCCCTTCCCCCGGTCGCCGCGTCGCCGGTCCGGTTTCCACCCTGGCTGGACGTCAGCCTGATCATCATCGGCATCGGCACGCTATTCACCTTCATCGGATTCTTGTTCGGGTACGGGGCCATCACCCAGCTCCCGACCGGCGCATCCGCCGGTAGCGCGACCAACTACGAGGGCGACCTCGAGGCATTCTTCGTCTTGGTAGGCTTCGGCATCCTGTTCATCGTGGGCGGCTGGCTGGCCCGTCAGATCCTGCCCAGGATGGGGTCCCGGCGATTCGGCGGGCGGCTCCGCTAGACCGGCCCAAGATGGGCCGCCGGGCCGTCGCCAGGGGGCCCCGCCGGTTGAACGGCTCGGACCCCGTCCTCACCTAGGGATTGGTCTCGGTGACCCCGACGGTGATGCTTCCCCAGACCGGTGCGTCGATCGGCGCAAAGTCGACCTGGACCAGACGGGTCTGGCCGGTCGGGATCGTGACTGGAAGGTTCGACCCGGTGACGTTCGCCTGAACGCTCTCGCCCGGACCGAAGACCGCCACGATCGACCGGAGGCTGCACGAGGGCGTGGCATTGGGCGGAGCCACGACATACCACGAGAGCAGGAACGCTTCGTCCTGGTGCGCGACCGTGCCTACGCCGGCAAGGTCCGCAAAACACCCCACGTACGGCCCTTCCGATAGCAGAACCGCCTCGTTGATGACCACCGGTTGCGAACTGCGGATGTCCTGAGGTACCACGACGAGGACGAGCCAGGCATCCATCACCGCCGCGACGAGCAGGACGATCGCGCCGACAACCAGGAAGCGGAGAAGGGGGGAACGAGGCCGGTCCCTTCTTGCTCCGTCCGCGAT
>DAHVAA010000144.1:4244-4523 GCA_027314845.1 Thermoplasmata archaeon
TTTGCCCAGATCTCGAAAGGGCTCCGACGGTCACGGTCGGCCGGTGCGGGAGGTCAGCGTGACCGATAACGTCTCGGTACCGACTTCCCTGTCGAGCTTTCCCGCCACCTAAAGGGCCGCACCCAGGAGGGTCGGTCCGAGCGGCGGGGCCAATCGCTCGCCTCTCGGCGGGTTCGCTCATTTCTCGACTCGAGGGCGTTCGAAGTGTCCTCGATGGGCGCCCCGCAATGGCGAGCCCCCTCCGACCTCCCTCGGCCGAGGTATTCGCGGGTCTGTGTC
>DAHVAA010000145.1 GCA_027314845.1 Thermoplasmata archaeon
TGGGCTACTCCGCCGAGCGTCGGCCCTTCCAGCTCCCGCATCGCAAGGTCGACCCGTAGGGGATGAGGTGTGAGCCGGACGCTCATCCTCAGCCTCCGCCGTACGGGGGATGAACGGCGAACTCGTCCCCGGCGCGGAGCCGGGTCGAAAGGCGGTCGAGATACTGGCCGTTCCGGACGAACCGGGACGTGGCGAGCGTAGCCCGGAGGCGGGGGTACCGCTCACCGAGGGCCGCCACGAGCTCGCGGGCGGGAAGGCCGCCCGGAGGTACCGGCCACGACAACGAACCGCGGCCTACCGCCTCCCGCGCCGACGCGAAGAGCAGAACGCTCACGGCCCCGTCCGAGCGCCCCACGGCCGCCGCGTAGGACCGAGACCCCTAAAAACCACGTCGGAGCTTGCCGGGCCAACCGATTAATACGCTCGGTCGCTGAAACGTCGCATGAGCGACATCGCGGTCCGCATCGGGGGCCAGGCCGGCGATGGGATACAATCCATCGGGGAGTCGGTCGCCCGAAGTTTCTCCCGGATGGGCTTGCACGTGTTCGGGCTCAACGCCTACCAATCGGTGATCCGGGGAGGACACGTTTGGTTCCAGGCCCGGGCCTCGAACGGCCGGCCGGAGTCCCCGGGCGATGCCGCCGATGTCCTCTATGCGCTCGACCGGGCGACCGTGGACATCCACGCCCCCGGGCTGCGCGAGGGCGGAACGGTGATTTACGACCCGGAGAAGTTCCCCCTCACCGCTTCGGACGTTCCGGCCGGCATCTCGCTGTTGTCGGTGCCTACGCTCGAGATCGCGCGGAAGTACACCAGCCAGTCGATCCTCCAGAACGCCGGCGGGATCGGGGCCACCGCGTTCCTCGCGGGGATCCCGCTCGACCTCCTCCACAAAGTGCTCACCGATTCGTTCGGTCGGAAGGCCGGCCAGATCGTCGACTGGAACGTCGGCGCGTCGGCCGACGGCTATCACCACGCCGAACAGCACGTGAGCCGGAACTCGCATGCGCTCGCTCCGCGCGGGGCGCCGAAGCTCCTGATGACCGGGAATCAGGCGATCGCATTGGGCGCCGCGGCGGCCGGGTGCAAGTTCCTCTCGCAGTACCCGATGACGCCCGCCTCCTCGATCATGCACTGGATGGCGGCGCACTCGACCCAACTCGGCGTGGTCGTCAAGCAGGCCGAGGACGAACTGGCCGCGATCAACATGGCGATCGGGGCCTCGTTCGCCGGGGTCCGAGCGATGACCGCCACGAGCGGAGGGGGATTCTCGCTGATGGTGGAGGCGCTTGGTATGGCCGGGATGACCGAGACCCCGCTCGTGGTCGTGGAATCGCAGCGCTCCGGCCCGTCCACGGGCCTGCCGACGAAGACCGAGCAGGGCGACCTCAACCTGATGCTCGGCGCCGGTCAGGGGGAGTTCCCCCGGGCGATCCTCGCCCCGGCGACCCCCGCCGAGGCGTACCGGGCGATGATCGACGCCTTCCGCCTGGCGGAGGACTGGCAAACACCCGTCCTGGTCGCGAGCGACCTCCACCTCTCCGAGAACTACATGACGGTCGACCGCGAAGAGGTCGACCTTGACGTTCCGATCCCCTCGCTCTTCCAGGTCACCCCGAACGGCGGCCCCTACCTCCGCTACCAGTACACCGAGAGCGGGGTCTCCCCCCGCGCGATCCCGGGCCAACCCGGGCTCAACTTCATCGCGGGCTCCGACGAGCATGACGAGCGCGGGCACCTGATCTCGGATGTCCGAGCGGGCATCCCCCGATGGATCTCGGAGCGCCAGCGGATGATGGACAAGCGCATGAAGAAGCTCGCGGGGCTCGCGGCCTCCTCTCCGGGTCCGGTGGTCGAGGGCCCGGCCGAAGCCCCGCTCACGTTCGTCGCCTGGGGCTCGACCGTCGGGGCGGTCCGCGACGCGATGGGAGAGCTCCGGGCGGCGGGCCGCACGACCAACCTGCTGCGCTTCCCCACCGTATTCCCGCTCGACCACGAGAAGGTCGGTGCTGCGCTCGCTACGACGAAGCAGACCCTCCTCGTGGAGGCCAACTACTCCGGCCAGTTCGGTCGGCTGCTGCGCGCCGAGATGGGGTACCACTTCTCGAACCGGCTACTGAAGTATGATGGGGAACCTTTCTTCCCGCACGAGATCGTCGCGCGGGCGCTCGAGGTGATGTGAGATGGCGGACACGACCGCAGTGCCTAAGGCGACCGCGCTCGGCGCCGCACTCCCGCTCATCGGAAAGTCCGATACAAAGCCGACCTGGTGTCCCGGTTGCGGCGACTTCGGGGTCGTCGCCGCGGTAGAGATGGCGGTGAAGCGCCTCGGGATCCCGAGCCACAATGTCGTCATCGTCTCGGGGATCGGGTGCTCTTCGAACCTTCCGCACTTCCTCTCCTCCTACGGCTTCCATGGGATCCATGGGCGGGGGCTCCCGGTCGCCGAGGGAGTCCGATGGGCGAACCACGGCCTCACGGTGATCGGCACGGGCGGCGACGGGGACGGCTTCGGGATCGGCGCCGGCCATTTCGTCCACGCGATGCGTCGCAACGTCGACCTGACCTACATCACGATGGACAACCAGGTCTACGGGCTCACGACCGGTCAGGCGAGTCCTACCTCCACCATGGGACAAAAGACCAAGTCGACCCCGAACGGGGTCATCGAGAACCCGATCGACCCGATCGCGCTCGCGCTCGCGAGCGGGGCGACCTACGTGGCCCGGGGGTTCTCGGGCGATGTCAAGCAGCTCGCCGACCTGGTCGCGAACGGGATCCAGCACAAGGGCTTCGCGCTCGTAGACGTGTTCAGCCCGTGCGTGACCTACAACAAGATCAACACGTTCGACTTCTTCCGCCAGCGGGTCTACAAGCTCGAGAGCGCCGGCCACAACCCGTCGGACATCGTCGCCGCCTGGCAGCGGGCGCTGGAGTGGGGCGACAAGATCCCGATCGGCCTCTTCTACGCGACCGACCGGCCGACTTACGAGGACCTCGAGGAGGTCCTCTCGGCGGGACCGCTCGCGTTGCAGCCGGCCGGCCTCCACGGCAAGGAAAAGCTGCTCGACGAGTTCGTGTAAGCGGGGAACCACCTCGCGCGGAGGGCCCTCAGGCGGCCCCCGCCACGGCGAAGAGGTAGGCGTCCCCGTAGGACCGGACGAGCGGGTACGCCGACGGGTCCGCGAGCAGCGGGGCCGGCGAGAACGCGGGCCAGAGGGTCGTGCTGCGACCTGTCACGAAGATGAAGTCGACCGCGAGGAGCGAGATCGCGGTCCGTCCGGCGGCGTCTAGGGTCGCGTTCGAGAGCTCGTTCACGACCAGGTTGTACGAACGATTGGTCCAGGCGAACCCCGGGACCAACGGGTACAGCATCACGACGTTCGATGCGTAGCCGGGTAGGAAGTCGGCCGCGCTCCCCGGCGCGACCAGCACTCGAGCGCCGGCGGGCAGGTAGGACCCCGCGAAGGCGAGGAGCTCGAGGTCCTCAGCCGTGACGTTGCCGAGGTCGTGGTACTCCGTGGAGAGCAGCGGGGGATACACGGTCACGGTGGCGGCGACCCCGGGTACGATCATCACGACCGCGAGTGCGAACGGAAGGATCGCCCGTCTCGCGTCGAACTCGACCGGCCCCCGTCGGCGCCGCGGGGTGGGAGGGGGCCGCTCGGGACTCGTCGTCCCGCGGTGGACCCAGCCCGCGAACCGCTCGAGCGCGAGGACGAGCGGCAGGGCGGCCACGAACACGTAGAGGACGAAGAGGAGGATGGACAGCTCCCCGCTGCTCGTGACCGCGGCGAACGCACCCGTGAGCGGGAGGGGCACGGACGCGGCGAGGAGGACCGCCAACAGTCCGACCAAAGTGAGGCCGCCGACGAGCCCGAAACGACGGAAGCTCGCGAGGTAGCGGTCGAGCTCGGAGCCGCGGCGGACGAGCACGAGGAGCGCGAGTCCCGCGACCAGGAGGATCGCGAGCTCGAACCGCAGTTCGGGGAGCGGGGAGAGCTGGATGTCTCCCGGACGGAACAGGAAAGGGTCGATGCTACCGAGGAACTCCGGGCCGGTGATGCCGGTGGGCGTCCCGGGCGGCGGGGCGGCCGCGCCCGGGTTGAACCCGGGGCTCGCATGGCCGAGCGCCAGGACGTAGAGGGAGGGGGTGACCGCCAGCAGCGCGCTCGCGACAGCGACCAGCCAGGTCGCGGCCAGCCCGACGAGCGGACGTGCCCGGGGTCCTACGGCGGCGACGCCCGCGACGAGCGCGACGAGCGCGAGCCACTCCCCGCCCACCGGATTCATCGCCGCGGAGTAACCGACCATGAGTCCGAAGCCGAGCGCGTCCCAACCGCTGGGGGATGGGGACCGGAACCACGTGCGCGACTGCCCGGCAAGGAGGAGCACGAGCGGGAACGCAAATGCGAAGTCGTTGCTCCCCTCGACCAGGCCCCGAGTCATCGGGGCGAGCCACGCCATCGCGAGCGCGAAGGCGAGGCCGGCCCGCTCAGAACCGAGCCAGC
>DAHVAA010000146.1 GCA_027314845.1 Thermoplasmata archaeon
CCACGAGCCCGTCGAACGAGCCCCGCTCCAGGATCTCCGCGCCCGCCCGTCGAAGAAACCCCATCGTCGCATACGAGGCCGCGGGGCCGAAGCTGACCCGCTGGACCCCGAGCCGGGCCAGCTCGGCGAGCGGAGGGAGTCCCTTCCGCACCATCACGTTCACCGGGCACGCGAGCTCGCGGACGAACGTCTCGATCGCCGCCGCGTCGACCAGGCCCATCGGATAGACGCAGTCGGCGCCCGCATCCCGGTAAGCGACCGCACGTCGGATCGCCTCTCGCAACCGGGCGTCGGGTTCCCCCGGGGCTCGGTAGAGGGCGTCCGTCCGGGCGTTGAGGACGAGCGGGATCCCCCGCCGGCTCGCGAGCTCCCGGATCGCGCGGATCTTCCGGAGCTGCGCGGACACCCGGTAGAGCGCATGCGAGTCGGGATCCTGGTCCTCGAGGTTGATCCCGATGGCCCCGGCGTCCAGGACCCGGCCCACGAACCGGGCCACCTCCTTCGGTCCCCGGCCGTAGCCGGCCACGATATCGGCGCTGAGAGGGACCGAGAGCCGTCCGGCGATGCGCGCCACGGCCGCCAGGAGGTCACGGCGCGGCAGCCCTTGCCCGTCCGGAAAACCGAGGGAGACCATCAACCCCGCGCTCGAAGTGGCGATCGCGGGGAAACCGACGTCCTCGAAGATGCGGGCGCTCGGCACGTCCCACGCGTTGGGCAGGACGAAGGGACCGGTCCGGTGGTGGAGCGCGCGGAAGGCCTCGGCCTTCTCCGACTGCGTCGCCATGGTCCCGGATCGCCCGAGGCTAGTTGACGGTATGCCGGTCCCGCGCCCCTCGACCGAGGGTCGGGGTGGCCCCGCGGGGGTACGGGCGCCGTCCCGCTGAGAAGAGCCGCGGGATCGGCGCTTCCCATGTCCCGCAAGAACTATACCCCCCGCCCCGCGAACGGATTCCTCAGGGACACCGGGCGTGACGACGCCCGGGCGCCGCCAGGAGCGGGCAGGGACGTGGGGTTCGACGATGTGAGGATCCGGGAGGTCAGCCGGATCAACGGACAATGGACCCCTCCCATCGGAGCGATGGGGGGCCCGCCGGCCCACGAGCTCTACCGCGACCTCGTGGTCTACGCCGACCTCCAGCTCTTCCGGGACGCCCGCTCGAGGGCCTGGGTCGTGCTCCGCGACGGGGCGCAGCGCCACGCCTTCCCGGTGCCCAGCGCGGAGCTCCGCAGCGCGCTCGACCGGTTCCGCATGCGGCGCAACCTCCGGCCCGTGCCCGAGACCGATATCGAGGAGTTCGCCCGCATCGTCGAGGCCCGCATCTCGGACCCGGATGTGGAGATCCCCACCCTTCAGGCCCCCGTGACCGAGCCGGCCCCACCCCCGGCCGCGGAGTCCGCGGGGATCGAGCCCGAGGAGAACGGGTCCGTGAGCACCGACCGTCTCCGCCGAGAGGTCGAGTCCATGCTCCAGGCGCTGGAAGGGGAGGGATCGGTCCTCGAGGCGACCGGCGCCGCTCCCGCACCGGAGTCCGCGCCCCGCCGACCCCGACCTCGCATCCCGCTTCCGACGATCGGTGGCGGGCCGACGATCGACCCGACGGTCTCGGGGGCCCGATCGCTCCCCCCGCCCGAGGTCGGTCTTCCGCGATACGTGCGGGTTTTCCGGGAGCTCATCCAGAGTGGCAGCTGGATGGGCACGACCCGGACGCTCTCCGATCTCACGGGGGACGATCCGTTCCAGGTGTTCGAATCCCTGCTGCGATTCCGATCCGAGCTCGCCACGAGCGGCATCCTGCTCGCGAACATCGAGCTGGACGACGGGTTCCGATGGCTCGCGGTCGACCGGACGAAGGTCCACGACAGGGCCCCGGCTCCCGGTTCGGACCCCGGTCCCGAATGAGCTCCCGGCTCCTGTTATACGTCCGCCTTCCTACCTCCCTGAGGGCTTTTAGCAGCTAAAGGACAACATAGAAATATGGCGCGTTCTATAGCCCGTATGTGGAGATTCTCCTTCCGCCCCGAGAGGCGGCTGCCCGCCTCGGCATCACCGTTCGAACGCTCCAGACATGGGACCGGACCTCCCGTATCCGGGTGGTTCGTACTCCCACGGACCGACGTCGGGTCCCGCTCTCCGAGGTCGAGCGTATCATGGGAGAGAGGGAGATTCGTTCCCCGATACTGTATGCTCGTGTCTCCTCCCATGGCCAGAAGGACGACCTCGAGCGGCAGAAGGAGCGGCTCCTCCGCGCGCATCCCGGGGCCGAACTTCGCACCGACATTCGTTCCGGCCTCAAGTTCGACCGGCCCGGGTTCCTCGCTCTCCTCAAGGCCGTGCAACAGCGGCGCGTCTCCCGGGTGGTGGTCACCGACGAGGACCGTCTCGCACGGTTTGGCGTGGACCTCCTGCGACAGGTCTTCGCCGCCTACGGCACGACGTTGGAGGTGCTCGAGCCGAAGCCGAAGGACGCGCCCGAGGCCGAGCTTGCCAACGATCTCATCGCCATCATCACCACCTTCTCGGCGAGACTCTACGGTCTGCGGAGTCACAAGACGAAGAAGCTCCTCACGGTCGCACGGGCGGTGGTGAAAGACCCGTGATCGTCCAGCAAGCCTATCGCTACGAGCTCGCCCCGACCCGCCACGAGCAGGAGTGCCTGCGCCGCCATGCCGGCGCCGCCCGGTTCGCCCACAACTGGGCGGTCGAGCGGTGCCGAAAGGCGGGGCGGGCCATCCCCGCGACCGCACTCCACCGCGAGTGGAACCTCGGGAAGCGGACGAACGCTCCATGGTGGGAGGAGGTCTCCAAGTGCGCGCCGCAGGAGGCGTTCCGCAACGTCCAGAGGTCGTACGCGAACTGGCGGGCGGGGCGGGCCCGGGAGCCGAGATTCCATCGCCGGGGCGTGAAGGACTCGTTTCGGCTGACCGGGTCGGTCCGGGTGACCGACGGCCGGGTCCAGCTCCCGCGGATCGGAGAGGTACGGTCGAAGGAGTCCACGAAGAAGTTCCACGGCCGCGTCCTATCGGCTACGGTGCGCCGCGAGGCGGGGCGGTGGTTCGTGAGCCTCGCCGTCGAGGCCGAACGGCCGGACCCGGTTCCCGTCGTCGGGCCGGTGGTCGGGATCGACCTCGGCCTCTCGACCTTCGCCACGCTGTCGGACGGCACCGTCATCGGGTCGCCGCGGGCTCTCGCCTCCGACCTGCGCCGTCTGTGCCGTCGGAGCCGGGCCCATTCCCGCAAGGAACGCGGCTCGGGAAAACGCACCCGGAGCGCCGAGGCGCTGGCCCGTCTCCACTATCGGATTCGCTGTCGCCGCCGCGATTTCCTCCACAAGGCGACCACGACCCTGACGAGAACCAAGTCGGTCGTGGTCGTCGAGGACCTCGCGGTGAAGAACATGGTCCGGAACCACTCGCTGGCCCGGGCCGTAAGCGACGCCGGCTGGTCGGAGTTCCGGCGGATGCTGGAATACAAGGCCGTCTGGTACGGGTCGCGGGTCGTCGTGGCGCCGCGCCTCTATCCGTCAAGCAAGCGCTGCTCGGCGTGCGGGCTCGTCAAGGACGAGCTTGCGCTGTCGGAACGCGTGTACTCGTGCGGGAGGTGCGGGCTCGTCATGGACCGCGATCTGAACGCGGCGCGGAACCTCGTGTCGCTAGTCGCCGGGAGTTCCCCGGAGACGCGAAACGCCCGCGGAGCGGACGCAAGACCTGTCCTCACGGATGGGCTGTCCGCTGGGAGTCGGGAATCCGAACGTATTTCTACGTTGGGATGAACGGTACCATGGTCACGGTCTCGTTCGAGTACCATTTCCGCCAACCGTTCCGGGCGCCCGCGCCGGCCGCCTTCGACTGGTGCACCGACTTCGAGCCCGAGGACGCCGCGATCTTTTCCTCCACGGCGCGCCGCCGCGTCCGAAAGCTCGCGCCGAACCTGGTGATCACGACCGAGGTCACCTATCCGAACGGCCGCCGCCGCACGATCTCCCGCCTGGTGCGGATCTACCCCGCGCGGAGGGCCTGGACGAGCACCCACCTCGACGGGCCGTTCCGACACTCCCAGTTCTGGTACCGGGTCGTACCGGACGGCCGGACGCGCTCGCACCTCGAGTTCACCGGCCTCAAGGTGGAGACGGCGGCCCGCCCGCTGACGGCGGCCGAGCGGGCCCGTCGCGCCGCGGAGGACCGACGAGCCGACGCGGCGGTGTGGCGGAACGCGTTCGCCCCCGCGCTCGATGCGGCCTGCCGCGACTGAGCGCGGTCAGAACCGCATCGCGACATTTCCGGCCGCGAGATTGGCCATCACGAAGATCAGGGCGATCTGGAACGCCGCCTGCACCCCCGCCAGTCGCGCGTTCAGCAGTCCGAGGCGGCCGATCTTCGCGATGTCCGGCCGGGGCCGCCGGAGCTCGAGGACGATCCGGACCTCGTTCGGCAGGAAGATCCCGAACCCCTGGGC